>JAPLUM010000582.1:3552-7176 GCA_026397605.1 Verrucomicrobiota bacterium
GCCCAGTGATGGAGTTGAACCAGCTGTTAAAGCAGTTTGAAATGATGAAGCAAATGATGTCCAACAAAGGCGCTATGGCCCAAATGGCTGGTGGCCTCTTTGGTGGTGGAGGCGGTATGCCACAGCTGCCTAAAGGAATGATGCCGGGTAAGATGCCCAAGAGCAAGTTTGGCAAAGGCTTCCGCCTCGGCGGGTAGTGGAGCCGTTCAGTTTTTTCTTGAGCGTTGGTTTGAAGGCCGGGCAGTGTTTTAAGGCACTGCCTAGGCTGCTGTCGTCAGATTTGGGGGCGTGAAGGCAGGGGTGCGCTCTTGAGGTAGCAGTTCGAAGCCTCCGTTGGATGTTGGTGAAACAATGATCACACAAATGCTCATCGGCTGGACACCAGTTTCTGTTTGAGAAGCTTGGGCATTGGCTATGGCTTTGGCAATGTGGCCTGCGAGGTCTTGATTGAAAGTCTGGTGCACGGGCCCAAGGCTTTGCTTTTTAGAAAACAAGGAGGGTGCATTAACCATCGCCTTGAGGTCGCCGCGCCGGAAGCGCCATCTGCCACCAATTCGTATAGCTGGCAGCTTGTTATTTTTGGTGAGGTAATAGATGGTAGGTAGCGGCGCGCGTAGAATCTCTGCGGCCTCTTTAGCACTGCAAAGGTGATCTGTTGCTTGGCGTTTCCCGGTAGGTTTAGGGGCGTGGTCTGTGGGTGCGTCTGGAAGTTTCATGGGTGACGGAGGGAATGTTGTTTCTATGACTGGATTCATGAGTGGCCCTGTGCCCAAGTGGCACGGTGGCCTTTAGGAGCACTCGAAAGCGAGACCCCAGATCTAACCAAAACCGTGGGAGAAAGATCCTCTCCGAGGGTTGCTGTTAGGTGACTGAGTATCGACTTTTTCATGAATACCATAATTAGGCACCCATTTGAGTTATTCGGCTATGGGACCAAAGTCCTATTGAAGGCACTTTTTTAGTGCTTCATTCTGCCTTGATCTATTCTTCGTGTGACGCCTCGGCCTCGATGGAAGGATCAGCGGATGAGTCTTCGCTGGCCTGTTGATCAGCAGGTGTCTCTGATTGTGACGTTTCATCGGCTGGTTGGCTGATGACTTCTTCGAGTGTCGCCTCGGCCTCGACAAAAGGATCAGCGGACGAGTCTTCGCTGTCCGGTTGATCAGCAGATGTCTCTGATTGTGGCGTTTCATCAGCTGGTTGGCTGATGACTTCTTGGGCTGCCGTTTCTGTCTTTCCGAGTTCTGCTTGGACCAGTTGGCCTTCAGGCGTGAACTTCATTCCTGCCATTTTCGCAGCTTCTGCGGCAGGTCCGCCAAAGCCTAGCAGCATGGCCACTTCATCTTTGAGTTCGGCCAGTTCACTCAGACGCAGTTCTGGATCACGAACGATGAAGACTTCACCCGTCTTTTTATTTTCATAAAAGAGCATCCTTTGACCGTCCACCTCCTTAGTGGCCGTGTTGCTGAGGATGCGTTTCCGCTCCAGCATGAGAGCTAGGATGTAGCGGGCATTTTCGGTGCTGGGATCGCCCTCTTCGATGAAGCGCTGGAGCAGGGCCATGGCGCTCTCTTTGCTGGTCACTTCAGGCTTCTGCTCGGTAATGGTCGGGGAATAAAGTGTCTTCCAGTAAGCGATGGGTTTGCGTTCGCTAAGTTCTTGTTTCCAGGCATCCAGACCTACTTCTCGGCGCAGGTAGTCACCGGTTTGGTGTCGAAATAGATGGCGGTGTGGAAGGTTTCTCCTTCGACGAACGGGCGTTCCGATAAGGCGCAATGGTGTGAGCGGGAGCGGATGGACCAAGATTGGATCATTTGACGAGATGATTGAAAAAGATAGCTAGATCAAGCTGCCTGCCGATTCCGCGCGCGGACAATTTTGGCTGGCTTTTTGAAGAACTTGAATGGCGAAAGATTGGGGAGGTCTTTGTTCTGTGATCTGTAATAAAGAAGGATCACACCCAAGCTGCTGAAAAGGAGGTGGGGTATCCAGGAGGTCAACCATGGTGCCACATGGGATCCCTTGCCCAAGTTAAGGCAGAGGTTATTCAAAAACAGCAGCACAAAGAAGATGAAGATGGAGCCGGCGATACCTCCGACGGCACCACGCCGAGAGTAGGCAATACCCAAGGGGGCCGCGACAATCGTCAGCGCTAGGATCTGCCAGGGCATGGCGAACCGGTGATGATAATGAGAAGCAAAGGGGGCCAGTCTTGCCGGCGGATCTTTAGGGTGAGCCTTCATGTAGGAGACGATCTCCGGCACGCCCATGTAATCCGGTTTTAGAGCATAACTGACCATGCTCCATGGCGTCTCTTCAAAGTTTCGGATACTGAGCTCAGCACGACCTTCGGCGTTTTGGGTGAAGGGTCGTATCTCTGCGGGTTGTCCGTCTTGGTAGAGGACTTCTTTGCCATCAAAGAAGCGCCAGACGCCGCCTGGTATCCAAGTGGCTGAGTCCGCATGGATCACGCGCGTGGGCTGTGCCTTGGCATCTTGCTCACGGACCTGCACACCGCGTAGGCGGCTGTCTCTCATGGAAAAGGGAACAGATGAGATGAACCAAGTGCGCTGGGTCAGTGGATCATGATACATGACCGCAGATTGCATGATGCTGTCTTTTTGTTTGCCTTCCAGTCCCTTGAGGACGGCCTGTTTTTGGCCTTTGGCGCGTGGAGCCCAATAGAAATTGGCCGCCATGCTGATGACAGCCACGAGCAATGCCGTCAGAAAGAGCGGGGAGAGAATCTCCATGATGCTGCGACCAAAGCCGAGCATGGCCACCAGCTCATTGGACCGGGACATGCGGGTCAGGGTGTAAAGAATGGAAAGTAGTACTGCAGCAGGCATGACCTCGACAAAAATGGCAGGCAGGATGCCGACATAAAAGAGGATCACCCGACCGAGGGATGCCTCGGCTTCCTGGAAGTCCTTCAGATTGTCGAGTAGATCCATGATCAACCAGAGGGAGGTAAAGGCGACGAAACAAAAGATCAGCGGAGCTAGGAAGGTGCGCAGTGTGTAGCGATCCATGATGCCGCTGCGATGGTAATAATGCAGTAGTCCAGGAACGCAGATACCAGCGATGAAGATGAGCGCTAGTTTCACCCAATAAGCAGCCATTGCTGGAGGCTCGCCCATTTCGGTCATCTGCATGGGGCCTAGATGCTGGGCGATGTCTGAACAAATCAGCCAGCAGGCGACTGAAACTGCGGCGACCCAGGTAGGAAATACGAGTTTTTTCACATTGCCCCACTGACGCAGCAAAATGAAAATGTAAACGGCTCCACCCACCAGCATCCAGGTATCCAGATAGGGTAGGGCAACGGAGACGGTCTTTAGAATGGGGCCTGGAGGTGCTGCACCCTCCTCAGCGATGAGCTTTCCACCTCGAACTTGGTAGCCTTCGAGATCCGCTGGATTGTCCAGATGATGGCCCTGCGTGGCTAACAAAATCATGGTCACCAGTGCCAGCGCAAACGTGGCTCTGCCGACATAGGGCCAAGACTGCGAGCGATCACGAATCGCCCGCAGTTTGCCCAGAAGTGAAAACAACCAAGTCATACTGAATCAATAGCTGCGTGCAAAGACCACACGGCGGCTGCTTGGCTTCCCTGTGAGGAAA
>JAPLUM010000372.1 GCA_026397605.1 Verrucomicrobiota bacterium
TAACTAGGCGCAGGCAGATAGACCAACTCATAGCCCGTGCGCACATCCACCAGGAGCGCCTTGCCGGCGGAGGAGTTGCCCAACGGCTCGCCAATGAGGGCACGCGTGCCTTCCAGGGCGACGGAGAAACCGAAGTAGCCACCCGCGCTGAAAAGGTCGGTCAGGACCTTGAGCGTGTCGCCCGTGTCGCGATCGATCACGAAAGCCGCGCCGCTGTCGCTGACCGCGTCGCCCGCCACATCGTGCCGCGGCGCGCCGACCAGGATGAGCTTGCCGCTCATGGCAACGGCGTGGCCGAACTGACTGCCAGCCTGGGACACGCTGGAGGAAACGCTGGCCCCCGTGGTGAGGTTGAAGACCTCAATTCGACCAGCACCACTGCTGAAGTTGGGATCGCCCACGACACAGAAGTTGCCATCCGCAGCGAGTCGATGCCCCAGCGTCATGCCCACGGTGGCAGTGGAGAGGGCGCGCAGTTGCTTGCCCGTCTTGGCATCAAAGACATACACGCGGTTGGCCCCAGGAGCGCCCGCCAGAATGTAGTCCCCGGTGACGGCCACCGAGCTGCCCATGCCGTCATTGGTTGCCCCATCGGTGGCGAGGAGCTTGCGCAGGAACTTGCCAGTGACGGCGTCGTGCAGCATGACCGCGCCTTTGTTAGTAGCAGTGAATGGCGTACGATCCGCCGGCACACCAAAGGCTAACCACTTGGCCGAGGCCGCATTGACAGCGCCAAAGCCCACGATCTGCACCTGGCCATTGTCTGGGTAGATCGGTGCCGTGATGCGCTGGACGGTGACCGGCACCGCTTGAGCGGCACTGGAAAGGACGGTGATAAGGGCGGCACTGAGTAGCGCGGAGAGACTAGTTTTCATAGGGTAAAATGCGGATGCATGGGGTAAGGCGTGAACCGCATCCAAAAGGGCTCACACTCCCTGAAATATTTTTTCAGCCTCGTGGACTGACACATTCAGCCCTCTGCCCGCACGCAAAGCCTGAGCCATCTCTTGACCAAAGGAGAGTCGCCACTATGGTCCGCGCCCCTTCCCCCATTCAACTATGAGCACACCTACCACCCATGACTTCCAGGCCGAGGTAAAACAGGTCTTGGATATCGTAATCCACAGCCTCTACACCGACCGCGAAATCTTTATCCGGGAACTGGTCTCCAATGCGGCTGATGCGCTGGAAAAAATGCGTCTTACTCAACTGACGGAAAATGACGTCTTCGGCGCTGAGCTTCCTCTTCAGATCAGCATCACTACCGATGAAAATGCAGGCACCCTGACCATCTCAGACCACGGTATCGGCCTCACGCGTGCTGAGCTGGTCGAAAACCTCGGCACCATCGCCCATTCAGGTTCGTTGCCGCATCGTCATCACACTGAAAGAAGACGCCAAAGAATTTGCCCAGCCTCACCGCGTGAAGAGCATTCTTGGCAAATATTCAAATTTCGTCAGCTTCCCGATCCAGCTCAATGAAGAACTGGTCAATACCGTCGAAGCCATCTGGCTGAAGAGCAAAGATGAGATCACCGACGAGCAATACAAAGCCTTCTATCAGTTCACCTCGCACGCCTTTGATGAGCCGAGCTATCGCCTGCACTTCCAGGCAGATGCACCGCTAGTCATCAATGCGCTGCTCTTTCTGCCTGAGCAAAACATGGAGCTCTACGGCATGGGCCAGATGGAGCCAAACGTCGGCCTGTATTGCAAAAAAGTGCTCATCGACCCGCATCCGAAGAAGCTGCTACCGGACTGGATGCGCTTTGTCCGTGGCGTGATCGACAGTGAAGATCTGCCGCTAAACATCTCCCGCGAGTCCATGCAGGACAGCGCTCTGGTGCGTAAGCTGGGTGAAGTGGTGACAAAACGCCTGTTGAAATTCCTAGACAAAGAAGCTCAGGACGACGCCAAGAAGTACCAGGAGTTCTACACCAAGTTCAGCCGCTTCATCAAAGAAGGCGTTGCTACCGATCACAGCAATCGTGACTCCATCGCCAAACTGCTGCGCTTTG
>JAPLUM010000319.1 GCA_026397605.1 Verrucomicrobiota bacterium
GCTGGTGACGAGGCGCTGGATGAGCTGACGGCAGATGAAGGGACCGACGTTCGGATGATTGAAGAGAATGTCGTGGGCCTTGGTCAGCTCCTGGCCGGGCAGCGCTTGATAGAGCGGGTCGTTGTATTGGGGGAAGAGGTGCGTTGCATTCGGGTCCAATGGCTGGCCGCCCAGTGTTAGCAGGCCGGGCAGGACTTCATTGTTCAAGAAGCGCTTTGATCCGGTGTCATGGCGCAGGGGGACTTCACGCATCGGGCGGGTCCAGTCAGTGGTGGCTCCCAACGAGGTGCGGAAGGCTCCATCATAGCCGTAGTCCCAGCCGGTGAAGACGTGGGAGAGGCCGACGATCTCGCGCTGCGTGTAGGTATCGATGGGGCTGTCGCTGGAGGTCAGCATCAGCGTGCCATCGGGCCAGTGGCGATAGAGGCCGATGGAGAAGAGCTGCTTGATCTCACGGGCGTAGTTCTCATTCGGGATGCGGCCCAGGGTGAGGTCTTGTTTGTCATTGCGGAGCATGTCCAAATAACGGCCCATGCCAGGGGTCAGCGTGGTGTCGGTGAGGGTGGTGCGGAAGTTGCCGAAAGCATTCGTCGCGAGGGTGTCGTAGAAGTCGGCCATGGCGCGGGAATTATCTTCCAGCGGACCGGAGCCCGAGACGACGTGGATTTCGCTAAGGGCAAAGGCGATGCGCTGGCGCAGCTGATCGGGCGCGGTCATGGAGGTCTTCCACAAGGTGTTAAACGCGATTACTGGTTGTCGATCCAAGTATTATAGCGGCTGGCAGGGATGCCTGCAGGGGCGTCGGCTCCGGTCGCGGTCAGGGCCTTGAGCGCTGCAATATCGGCGACATTTGCCCCAAAGGAAGCCTGGGTTAGGAAGCGCGCGGCTCCATTGTTCGTGTTGCTATCATCCGTCCAGGCAGGCGGTGCGGGCGGTGGAGTGAAGGTGCGGGAGCCATTAGCGAGGGTGAAGTTGCCACGAATCTCGCCATTGGGATAAGCGGCGGTGTGCAGGTTGATGTAGCCTTTGCCCTGCTTGATGATCTCGATGATGTCGGCCTTCGTGAGGGTGCCCACTGGCAGGATGGTCCACTTGTAGGTGGCGGTCTGCGGGTTGGTGCCGGTGTAGTGCGGGTCGAGTGGGTTAGTGATCATCCCGTCGCCGACGGTCGCGGGGGTGTCGATGTCGAAGACGATGGTGGAGGGCTTCGCGAGGTAGGGATCCGTGTGGATGTGCTCAGAGGTGATCGAACCCGTGAGGCCAGCATAGCTGCGGGTCATGTAGCCGAAGTTTTCGTCCTCGCTGATACGCAGGGTGGAGTTACCCACACCAGTAGTGACAGCTCCGGACTGCGAGAGCATGGTGGCGACGTAGAGTGTGCCCGGAGTGGAGCCGACCGTGGGGGCGACGTAGGGCGAGAGCACGTAGCCTGGGACCACCTCGCTAGGCGCGGTGGTGGGCTCGCCGGGCTTCGACCAGCCGAGGGCAACGTTGTCTCCGCTACCGGCTCCCGCTTTGTGCAGGATCTCGATGTAGTATTGCTGACCTTGCTCAAGCGCCAGCCAGCCGGACTTCTGCGCGGCGTTCGTGTTCCAGGTTTGTGGGGTCGTGCTACCAGCGGTCACGGCGGCGCGCTTGAAGGTGTTCACGGACTCGGCATCGTTAGAGATCCACAGCTCAGCGGTGTCGCTGGCAGCGAGCCAGAAGTAGTAATTGCCAGTGGTCGGCGCAGTGATGTAGCCGCGGATGCGTGCGCCGTAGTTGTCGCCGAAGTCGGTGGGGCCTACTACGGTGCTGAGCAGAGTGGTGGTGTTGGGCGTGGTGGTAGTGGGAATCGTCGCCACAGAGGTGCCTGCGATGCCGGTCCACACATCGCGGGAGATGGTGCCACCGGTTTGGTCGATGTGGAGGTTGAGCAACGACTTGCTGCTGCCCGCTGCGTTCGTGAGCGTGATCAAGATTTGATAATCACCGGTGGCTCCAACAGGCGGTGTGCCGCTGAGCACGCCGTTGCCGTAGGTGAGCCATGCGGGTGCTCCGCTGAGCGTGACGGTGGCTCCATTGCTGCCTAAGATGGCCTGCGAGAACGGACCGCCGATCAAACCTGTGGCATAAGTATCCTCCACATGAACCGGCGGTGAGATGGGGCCGGTGGAGGGATACAAGCGATTGCTGGGGATGACTTCCTTGGACTGGCTAGGGCTATACCAGGAGAGGATGGCGCGCGCAGCACCCGTGTTTTCATACATGTCTAGCTGAATGTCGTAGCGCGTGCCGCCGACCATCTGCACGCGGGCGTAGCGCTCGTTGCCGTTGGAGGACCACTCCTTCAGAGTCTTGTTTGCGACGTCCACGTTCATGTTGCCGGAGCTCAGGTTCGCGTATTTGCCGGAGCCGATGTTGACGACGAACATATTGGTCGCTGCGAGCGGGATCACCGATGAGGAGACGTTCATGCTGCCAGTCGTGGTCGCATACACGCCGGTGCCGAAGTTCACGGTGAACGTGGTGGCGGTCGCCGCAGTGATGGTGAAGGTATTGCCGAAGAGCGGGCTTAAGTTGCCCGAGGAAGGATCAAGCTCGACCGTTGACCCGACGGTGAACACGCTGGGCGTGATGCCAGGGATCGCTGAGTAAGTCACGACGGTGTCGCCCGTGGTGCCGTTGTAGCTGTAGGTCGGTGTGCTGCACCAGAGCTTGGTGATCGTGGCGTTGCGAGTGTCGTTGATAGTGATGTTGCCCGTGCCTGTAACGAAGGTTCCGGGAATGGCCACCGTGAAGGTGTTCGCGGTGACGGCGGTAATCGTGTAGATCGTGTTCGCGAGCGCGTTGATGTTGCCCGTGGTGGGGTCCAACTCGATGGTGTCGTTCACGGCGTAGCCATTTGGCGAGACGACGGTGAGGTTCGTGTAGTCGATCACGGCAAGCCCAGTCACGCTGTCGTAGCTATAGGTGGTCGATGGCGTGGTAGCACCGTGCGACAGATTGCCGCTGGTAGGGTCCAGGCGCACCGTCTCGCCCACGACGAAACTTCCCGTCACGGCGGTGGTGCCTGCGTAGTTGGTCAAGAGGTTGCCCGTAGCGCTGTCATAGTTGTAGGAACCAGTGCTGTTCGCGGCGGGAAC
>JAPLUM010000529.1 GCA_026397605.1 Verrucomicrobiota bacterium
GTTTACGAGTCGTGACTGGAATCCGCTCCGGCGTCATCGGCACATTCACGGTGTCCTCCCGCTGCAGATCTCCTGGCAAGCGTCCATATTTAAAGACTTTGTCCAATGCACCTTCCTCAGTCAACGGCAGGTCTTTGCGACTCGGATTCGGGATAGAAATAAAGAAACGATCTTGGGTATTGCCGTGATCTTGATCATTCCTGAGCTTGGCCGAGGCCAAAGCGCGGAAGAGCTCCCGCGCCGTCCATTCCGCGGGATTCACATACGACAATTTTGGAGCAATCAACCCTTCGAAAGCTGGCTCCGTGCGCAGTTGTGCAAAAGCGGAATCAATCTCAGTCTGCGCCAATGGAAAATGCGTGCAACCAAGAACGATGGTACTTAGAGGCGACTTAACGCCACTTTCCAAGTGAGCCGTCACAAGCGCCCGCGTATCCAGCCCACAACGTTCTGTGACTGTTTCCTTAAAAGCAGGATCACCTTCGATCACTCCCGCGAGATTGGCACTGCCCTGCTGGGTAATAGCAGGGATGCCACGCCCAGCAAGACCGAGAGTCTGTCCGATGACACGCGGATACGCCCCACTAGCGCAGGTGCCCACCGTGGCCAGCACACCGACAGCTCCTTCACCATGAGCCTCTTGAACACCGCGCGCCCCAGCCTCGACCACGCCGACGACGATCACCGGAAGATTCCAATGCTTCAGCGCCGCGCGGATATCTTCGATCCCATAAGCCGTGGCCGTATTGCAAGCGATGACAATGGCTTTCACTGGTGGTTTATCCTGCCTGAAAGTGCCGCTGATCGGATCAAACCAGCGTCTGCCGAGAAGAAAGATGGCGTCCTTCACGATTAGCTCGCGCAGATAATCCGTGCGGCCCACACTGGAATAGTTGCCGTAGGGCATATTGGCCTGATCGCCGAAGTAAATGAAGCGTTCATTGGCAAAGTCAGGCTTTCCGTCAGCACCTGGTTTCAGCGAATCATTCTGAAACACATCCAAACTCAGAATAGCCTCCAAAACAGTGAGCCCACCAATTCCGGAATCAAAAACGCCGATGGGTAAGTGCCGCGTATCTTCCCGAAAAACCGCCTGGTCAAAACTGTAAACCGCATCCCCTGTCGGATGCGCTGCAGCATGTTCCTTGAGCTCGGTCGCCAGGACAGAACCACCGAGAAGCAGGAGTAGAGTGAGGATCTTTTTCATGAAGGAATAACAAACGCTTCCGGCAGCAATTCAGCAATGGTCCGTGTGACTGGCTGTCCGCCACGCAGGAAAGTGACTTCCGTTTTACCATCGGCCAGTGAAAACTCAGCAATGACTTGGCGGCAGGCACCGCAGGGAGGAAACTCGTGCCCCAGACACACCACAGCCGCCCGCACCACTTTCACCGCAGCGCCTTCTTGAGCCACCCCCTGAAAAACAGCATTCCGCTCAGCACAAATCGTGAGTCCATAACTGGCATTCTCCACATTGCAGCCCGTGTAGATCTGACCGGACAATGTCTCTAAAGCACAACCCACCTGAAACTTCGAGTAGGGCGCATAAGCCTTGAGCGCGGCAGTTTCAGCGAGAGCCAGGAGATCGTGCATCCATAATGATGACACAGAACGAATCAGGAGCAATCAAGATGGGATTACAGCGTCTTGAACTTCACGTTTTTCCAGCAGACGGTGTAGGGCCCTTCGCCTTTTTTGATGCCGTGGACTTGGAAGCCTATGTTGCCCTCGGGGTCACTGGGCTGAGTGAAGTCGGCGGTTTTAATGCCATTCACAAAACTTTGATAGTGATCGCCTTGGACGACAATGCGGTAATGGTTCCACGCGCCTTTTTTAAAAGCGGTTTTGGCTTCGTCAGTGCGCACGGCTTCGGTCTTCGTCAAAATGCTCCACCAAGTGCCACGGCGGGCTTCGTCATAAAAATCACCGGCGGTACCATTCACCGCGATCTCACACTGAGGTCCAAACAAGCGGCCTGCAGGTAGGGGCTTGCCGCCTTTGCTGCCTTCCGGAGCAGGATCACCTTCCTTGGCCAAATGACTGCGGACTTGGACACCTGAATTCAGCTGATCATCCACCTTCACTTCAAACTGTAGATCAAAGTCCTTGAAGGGTCCTTTCATCAGGAAGGTGTTCGGACTGCCATCGACTGTGGTTCCGATGAGCGTCCCATTTTCGACCTTATAAGTGGCTGTGCCGGACACGACCTGAGCGTCGCCCAGTCCATCTTTGAACCACTCCTGCCAGCCGTCCTCGGCCTGTGCGTTGAGTGAAAGGGCGGCGATGCAGGAAAGGAAAAGTCGGTTTTTCATGAGACCAACACAACGCGAATCACCCCAAGATTCCATCAACAGACATCAGAAAGCCCATATGATTAAGATGTGTTAATAAATAACGGTCATTTTTATGGGATTAATACCCCAAAATAACCCAATTCAAACTTGATCACTCAAGAGAACTCGGTTTAAATGGCATTTAATTAGGGTTTTAATCCATGGCACGCCCCACTAACAACTTCGATTCGGTCACCATGACCATCGCAGTCACTCCCCAGATCAAGATGTATCTGGAGGATCTGACAGCCGATGGCATGTACGGGTGCAGCCCGTCCGAAGCCGCACGTCTGCTCATTGCGCAGGCGCTGGAAACGAAGATCAAAGAAGGCGCGCTCATTCGGAGAAAATTCATTGTACAAAATGGTGACGTGCTGTCCACCGCAGCCGCCGCCCTACCCTCCTAGCTCCCCATGCCAACGCAACATGAACTTCTAAGTGATACCATGGTCTTCACCACCACGATGACTTTGGAGCTTCATGATCGCGATCGCAGCTTAAAAGGCGGCTGGAAATCAGACGCACGCCTGGAAATGCTAGCTCACGAAATCGTGCGTTACATGCCTGATCTGGCAGACTTGCTGGTCGCGAATGGCAAACAAAAGCTGGCAGCTTAAGGCCCATCTCAAGCTGAAATCTCAGGTTCCCTTGGCGTCAGGCAGTGGCTTTCTAGTGATGCGCTCCGTCTTCATGGGAATCCCACGTGGTCGCGGTGTGATCGTCTCTGCCGAAGTCGCCATGCGTGGCACGATGCGATTGGTCCTGACGTTCATCTGGCTTGAATCTGGCAGCGTCTCTGTCTCTGGCATCATTTCTGATTCGATCGAGGCTGGCTGAGCCATTTCCGTTTCTGCAAGTTGCGCCTTAGTTGCTGAAAGAGTGCTGCATTGCGCCTCTAACTGATCTCGGAGCTTCTTAGCATCCTCCGCGCGCTGTGTTTCCTCCTTTAAATAGGCCTTTTGCGTGGCGACCTCCTCTTGCAGTTCTGTTAGCAAATCGGTTAGTGAAGCATGCTCTTCATCCAGAGCGGCCAGAGTGGTAATCAGATGACTACTACGTTCTTCAGCCTCGGCAGATTTTGCCTGAAGCTCAGTGAGTTGGCCTTCTGCCGCCTGAGTTGCTGCTTGGACCTGAGATCTGCGCTGTTCACGCGCTTGAATCTCAGCCTGGAGCCCATCCACCTTGCTTTGATGCGTTGCTGCCAATGTTTCCAGCT
>JAPLUM010000497.1 GCA_026397605.1 Verrucomicrobiota bacterium
GGACTGCCACACTTATGAGTGGCTTCTTTTCACCAGCCCGAATGGTGTGGATGCCTTCTTTAAAATGTTTGATAAGATTTACAAAGACACTCGCAGCATCGGCGGAGTGCGCATCGCCTGCATCGGACCCGGTACCGCTGAGAAAGTGCGTGCTCGTCATCTGGAAGTGGATCTAATGCCGGAGAAAGACTTCGTGGCTGAAGGCCTCGTCAAGGCGCTCAAAGAGCATCAAAATCTGGAAAACGTGAACATCCTCTGGGTGCGCGCTCAGGAGACCCGTGAAGTCATTGCCAATGAACTTACAGGCCTGGGTGCCATTGTGGATGAAGCGATCGCGTATCGCACCGTGAAGGAGACTGAGGATAATTTGGAAGCTTTGGCCCGGCTTAAAAATGAAGGCGCCGACATGATCACCTTCACCAGCGCCAGTACAGTGGATTGTTTCATGGATCTCTGCGTGCCTTTGCCTGAAAGCTGCAAGGTCGCCTGCATCGGCCCTGTGACCGCTGCTGCGATCAAGAAACATGGACTGAGTCTCGATGTGAATGCCGAGGTGAATACCATCCCAGGGCTCGTCGCAGCGATCGAGAAGTATTGGAAGTAGTCTTCTCTAGAGCCCCTTGCAAAACCTCGCATTCTGGTCCCGCGTGCGAGATGCCTACATCGCGGCTCGTTCACCAGAACGAGGTGGATGTGGGTTTTGCAAGTAGCTTCCTAGTTCTCTTTTTGCCCTTGGCCCGATTTGGCTTTTTCACGTCATCGGCCGGAGTGCCCACTATTGTTAACGAAGACGAACTTGCAAGAAACTCGCATCCACTCAGTATGCCCCAGTGATTGAAGACTTTGAATTGCTAGAAACCATCGCCCAAAGTTCTCGAAGCACGCTTTTTCGTGCCCGAGACCGCCGTAACGGTGACATCGTCGCGATCAAGCTTTTGCCTGAGTCAAGTGTCGGGACAGCCTGGAAAAGAGAGGTGGCCGCACTCACTCAGATCCAGCATCAGAATGTTATCAAGCTGATACAAAGCGGCCGCTGCAGCGATGGGGCGTATCTTGCTCTAGAATGGATGCCTGGCGTTGATTTAGGATCGCTCATTAGCCGTGGACCACTCAATCTGGCTGCCTTTACTCAACTTGCCCGGCAAACTCTAAGCGCCCTTTCAGCCGTGCATCAGGCTGGTTATCTGCACCGTGACGTCAAGCCTGAAAACCTCATGCAGACGCAATCTGGTAGTTGGAAGTTGATCGACTTTGGAGAATCGCGCCCCCTGATTGAGGCTGGTCAGCAGGCCATGATTGGCTCCATCTATTTCATGGCACCCGAGCAATTCGGTCAGGCACCGCTCACGCCCCGAACAGATCTTTACTCCCTGGGCTGCACCTTTTATCAGGCACTCACAGGCCGCTATCTCCACGACGGAGACACCACGCCCCAGGTCATTGCCAGTCATCTTCACCCTCGTCCTAATTTACTTCAGGAGCACAGCACCAAGCTTCCCCGCGACCTGCTGGATTGGCTTCAAAGCCTCGTTTCCCGTCAATCTTCAGGCCGCCCTATTTCTGCTGCCAAAGCTTTAGAGCAATTTGAAAGCCTGAACATCGACTCCCGCAGTTGACAGTGTGCCGAGGCGCTTCTAATGTGTAGGCTGCTGAAGAGCAAATGGCGGGGTAGCAAAGTGGTAATGCACTGGTCTGCAAAACCGGTATGCGCGGGTTCAATTCCCGCCCCCGCCTCCACTTTGAAAATCGACGTTTGAATGTGCACTGGTGTTGCTGCAAAACGAACAAATTTTCCTTTTTGCCGTGTGTCGAACTGGTTAGGCCAACGCACCTGATCACGATCTATGGCTTCAGTGAAAAGCACTCGAACTACAGTGCCGTCGTTTAATTGCGGGATCCGTCAAATTGAGATCCGTACACAGCCAACCCATTGTTGGATTCAGGCAATTTTCCAAACGCGGCTCGGAGCGCAAAGCCAGGTAGCTAGGCGGGTGTGGGCTGAAGTGTATTCGCCGCCCATGGCCCAAGGGGAAAAGGCGGGTAAGATCCAGCGTTGCTGCCTTGGGGTGATCTGTTCCTGGACTAGAGCAGCTAGCTTGAGCTTTAATCCGGCTCCGTCTTTCAAATAAACAGCGGGGTGCTCATGCCCGGTGATGTGAATGGTTTTGGAGTGGGTGATCGTGGTGCCTGTGGCGGAGTGGGTATAAACATCCACATCCGAAGTCTGCTCCTGAGTCCAGCGGTGACCATGGGTAAAGGTGAATTCACCTTCATGATGCGTTTCGACAAGATTCCAGCTTTTTCGCAGTGGCGGGCGGTCATGATT
>JAPLUM010000246.1 GCA_026397605.1 Verrucomicrobiota bacterium
GAATGCCGAGGGTGGCGACCACGGCCAGATCCTGGAGTAAAGCGACGGGGCCGATGTTGGAAAGGTCTTCGGCGCTCAGGATGAAGGGTTTTCCCGGGCTGCCTCGGCGCCGTTGCTCGAGCAGACAGGCGTTGGCGATCCCCTTAAACACGCCTTTGCAGTTCTTATGGCTGGTGCCGCAGTAGCCCAGATCTAAAGCGCGAGGAAGATCCTCCAAAGAACCGTCCGATTCATCAATGATCAGGTTTGGTGCCTCAGGCCACGCAGCCATATGGCCAGCAATCTCATTTTTTAACGCATGATCACGATGCAGTGGCTGCTCGACCATGAGCAGACTCTGAAATAAAGGAGCCAGCGCGCCATTCGCAGAAAGCGTCTCAAAAGCAGTGCGAAATTCATTAAAATCGGAAAACTGCTCATTGCCATCAAGGGTCACCTTAAATCCACTCGTGCAGTTTTCAGTCAGCACCTCAGTAATCTCAGTCAGGCGAGGCAAATCGACCTCAATTCGGCCTGAAAGTTTGATTTTGAAATAGCGCAATCCATACGCGCCAATGGACTCCTCAAGACTGTAAGGTAGTCCATCCGCAAGCACGCTCGCAGCTGAAACCCGCAGTGGATCAGCAAGCCCGACCGTATGCCGCACAGCCACTTGAGAAAGAGGCGCCATGGGGAGTACCTCCATGAGACTTATCCCCTGCAACTCGGAATGAACCTGCCCCAGATCAATTTGAAGTTCCCCAGACCGCAAAAGTGCCTGGAGCGGAGTCTGTTTTGCTCTGCATAAGCCATCTAAAACGGCGCGCTCCAAAAGACTGACACCCAGATTTGCCAGGAGCGCTGGCTGAGAGCGTAGAGTAGCCCAGCGCGCCTGCTCCTCATAAAGCGCCTGCCACCAGGCAAAAAAGGACACCGGAGTCTGAGCAGCGTTTTCAGCAATGCGGGAAGCATTTTGAATCACCGCCAGCATCTCGGCCAGATCTAGCTCAAAGGGAGTATCAGGATTCTTTGTGAACCACTTCGGCGGCAGGCCTTCACTCGAAAGCCCCCGAACCGCCACCCCATCCACCACCAGATCCACACTCACAAAAAGATGCGGCAGCGCCGTCATGCTAGCGATCCCATAATGAAAAGGAAATCGCGTCCGCATAGGCAGCACATGAAACTGAGTATCGAGCAGAGTAAAAGTCACCTTTAGATCTTCCGCAGCTAAGGCTGCCTCGCAAGACAGAAGCAGAATCAGCATCGCAGTGATGGAGGTTCCTTGAGTGCGTAGAATGATAAATCAGCATATCTAAATTTAGGATTTCAGCCTTCCTCATTCTGCGCTATTCGTCAGCCTGTGACCTTCGCGACTCAGATCACGATCTTTCGTATCCTGCTTATCCCAGTTTTCATTGGGCTAGCAGTTTATTATGGTCAGAGCGTTGCATCCGGCATGCCGAATGAATCCTTGCGTCTCTGGACCATCGCCAGTTTTTCCTTAGCTGCCTTTAGCGATGCGCTGGATGGCTACATTGCGCGGAATTTCAATCAATCGAGCAAGCTGGGAGCCATCCTTGATCCTTTGGCAGATAAACTCATGCTGCTGTCCGCCATCATCACACTGAGTTTCACAGGCTGGCGTCAGCACTTCCCACTCTGGTTTCCGACTCTGGTGATCTTTCGTGACCTTGCCAGCATCGGGGCGGCCTTCTTGATCGATCATCTTGTCGGCAAGTGTGAGATCAAAGCCCACTGGACCGGCAAAATCTCCACCGTGGCGCAGTTCACCGCCATTCTTTGGCTCATGGTCGATCTGCCGTATCTGATCCTACCCACGGTGGTGGCGGGGGCCTTCACCTTGATCTCAGGGTTCAGAAATCTGGCTGACGGGATCGAGCAGGTTAAAAAGCACGATACCCAGCAGTAAAGCTGGGCTGGGCATTTTCATAGCGTGTGAGTCTGCGCCACTCCACATTGCCAAGGTCGTTGATGCGCAGTTCCAAGTTCTGCACGCTCTGACCACCGCTGGTGCGGTAAGTGAGACTGCTCTCCATAAACCCTCGCGTGGGGTGGTAGCGGTTCTGGGTGCTGAGACCATTGCCATGATCCTCAATGAGCAGCTTTTCAATGGTTGACTTGTGGATTTGTTTTCCAGTTTTTCCAATGTATAAGTTTGACTGAATCCTGCACACCATATGGTATCGAAATGGTATAACTTCCGAGTTCACTGCTTGATAATGAAACTCTATCAGGATGAAAGTCTTCAGCTATGAATCTCGTGTATTCAACAATTTCATCACCAAACTTAGATTTAATTGGAACTCTATT
>JAPLUM010000391.1 GCA_026397605.1 Verrucomicrobiota bacterium
TAACTCCCAGCTCACTCCATGCCTGAAACCTTCACCTCCTTCATGGCCCGCGCTCTGCATGATCCGCAGCGCGGCTACTATGCGCGGAGGGTGCAGACCATTGGTGCCAAAGGAGACTTTTCCACCTCAGCCACCCTTTCACCCCAGCTCGGACAGTCCATCGCCAAGTGGCTGCAAGCAGAGTCTCGATCTATGCCGCACGTGCGGCACATCATTGAGGTGGGTGCAGGCAATGGCATGCTGATGGAGACCGTGCAAAAAACGCTCAACTGGTGGCAGCGACGGCGCTTTCATTGGCACATCGTCGATACCTCCGAAGGGCTACGCAATCAGCAAAAACAGCGTCTCGGCAAACGTGCCACCTGGCACACAGACCTGGGCAGCGCGCTGAAATTCATTGGGGGAGAAGCCTTCATTTACCACAATGAATTGCTGGATGCTTTTCCAGTCATTCTTTTGCAATGGCAAGATCATGAGTGGCAAGAAGTGTATGTCGATCTCGGCGGAAATCAGCCAAAAGAGTTACTCATGCCTCACGCTTTAAACATGACGGAGCGCGACAGTTTTTCCATCTTTCAGCAGCCTCCACTGACAGCCAATCAACGTGCCGAGCTACACCTATCCGTACGTGACTGGCTGCAAAGTTGGGCTCCATGTTGGACTGCTGGATCCATGCTTACCGTGGACTATGGCGACGTCTTTCCAGCACTCTATCACCGACGGCCACGGGGCACACTCAGGGCCTATCTCATGCACCAGAGAATGGAAGGCGCTGAGATTTATCAAAACATAGGCCGACAAGACATCACCGCCGACATAAACTTCACCGACTACCGATCCTGGGCCGCGGTTCTCGGCTGGCAAGAAACCATGTTTTCTACGCAGGCAGAATTCTGCAAGCTCAGCAAAGTCAGTGACCACCAGACAACCAACCTCCTCGATTCAGACGGAGCAGGTGGTGCCTTTAAAGTGGTCTCTCATCGCAAGCAGAAACCCGCCTAAACTTAAAATCAGACTTTGGCCTGGATGAGTTACCGAACAACAGGACGCAGCACCATGTTGCGGTAATCGACATTGGTGTGATCGCCTTGCAGGTAGATCGGGCCGGGCTTGAACTCATCACTGGTCATGGCACCACCCGTGCAGCCTAGCGCAGGTTGGTTATTGATGATCGTCTTGCCATTGAGGATGACGGTCACATGACGATCGACGAGGGTGATATCCAGGGTCTGCCACTCGCCAACAGGCTTCTCAGCATTCACACTTGGAGTGATACGGCTGTAGAGAGCCCCCATGTTGTGAGAATCCAGAGGCTTGCCAAAGCTCTCCATAATTTGGATTTCATAAATACCACGCAGATAAATGCCACTGTTGCTGCCCTCTGAAGTGCGGACTTCGGTCTTCAGATTGAAGTCTTCAAATTCAGCCTCAGTGCGCAGATTGCCAAAGTGTTTGTCTTTGGCCTTCACCACACGATTGATGAGAGCCCCCTCCTCAATGCTCCAGCCATTGTCGGCCTTTTCATTCATTAGCTTCCAACCAGTGAGATCTTTGCCATTGAGCAGGCTGATCGGATCACCAAACTTCACCTGGCTCAGATCTGGCGTAGCGGGAACTGGTGGGATACGTTTGCCAGTGAACTCGGCAGCTTTACCCATTTCTTTCCCCTCATGATTCCGCTTGATGGAAGTCAGGGTCATGGCATCACCCGCGATTTTTGCCGTGATGGTTTCCACGCTCACCTTGCCTTCTTTGTTCTTCTGCTGCCGGGTAAAGATAAGCGTATCACCCTGCACCTGCGTGCACCCGGTCGCTTCTTTATCTGGGAAAAAATCCCCATCCTTGAAATGCATCTCCAATAGCCTAGCTGATATTGAAGGTCGTTCGTGGCGAAAACGCCAGTCACGAACCTTGAGCGCAAAGCCAACAAGCATGGCCTCGATCAAGCGACCAAGCCGAACCGGGGAAAAGCCCTTCCCCAAGGAGGAAGCCAAAGACCACCCCACCGCGAATGCGATGTTTCATCCTTCTTTGAAGCCAGGCAAAAACATGGCAGGCAAAAAGATCCTGATTCGACAGCGCCAGAGGAATGAAGCATGGCAACTTTTCAGATGGCCCATTTTTTCTGTCAGTCTTCAGGGATAAGGCAGCAGAGGCTGACAGTTCTAAGCGCCAAAGGTGCGGCTGCATTCCTGGGCCAACGGCCCAGGAATGCAGCCGTCCACGGTAGTCCAGGACAAAGGGCTGAAAGCCCGACCCATGCTCACAGCTTCTCAATCCTACGCCAATAGATGCGGACGCGAAGGGGCAGCGTAATGAGGAAGGTGTTCCTTGCTGCCGGAAACAAGATACAAGATAGGCGCTTACGAGATTTAGAGGCTGAGGCATGGCGCAGGGACCATGGGGCGGGCTTTCAGCCCTTCACCTGATCGGTGCGCTGGGGTGGAGCGACCTGGGCCGTTGGCCCAGGCTGATATGGTTCGCGCCTTTGGCGCTAAGAAAGAGGTCATGGTAGATGTCCTGCCCAACTGGCATCCTCGGTTCACAAAACTTGATGACGCGAGGTATATCTGCTCCACGCCCTGCCAACCGCGAAAGCCGAGATTAATCTGCTGCGCAGGCTCTGCAGGATGGCTTCGCTGTTGTGATGCCGCTCAACGCGGCAAGGCAGGGTTCAATCCCGCGTGCGGTAGGCATTTGCTGGTTCGTTCCTCGCAACCATGCACTCATTAATGTTCGGCCACGGTCTCATGGTCTCGACAATAGCAAACAAAGCGACAGCGCGACACCGAATAAAAAGACTCGCCAGCCCCAGCGATAGAATGCCCTCAAATCTTCCGGCACTGACTTGACGCCCAAAGTGAAGAACCGACCGCTCCTATAAACTGGAAGCTTCGCGTAACCAATCAGGCAGCCTCCGAAAATAAGCAGCGCGAAGCTCGCCACGAAGAACCAAACCCACGGCGCACCGGTCAACCGCGTAAAGAACATGAAAACCTGCGACACCAGAATCGCAACAACGGCGGTGAGCAAAAATCCCCAATGTTCAAGGAAGGTCTGCAAACCGTTGCTTTGGCGATGCGTGTCCATAGTGGCCGAACGTAATTTGTGAGGCGGCGGCGCGCAAGACTGCGCTTCAATTTATGACCTTCAAAACCTTTAGATGCCCATTTCCATGGCGGAAATGACCTTCGAAGCCTTTAAATGCCAACTTCCATCGCGGAAACGACCTTCGAAGTCTTTAGATGCCTACTTCCTCGGTGGAAATGACCATCGAAGCCTTTAGATGTTATAGCCTCTTGCAAAACCTCGGATACATAGCCCAAACCGGAGATCATGAGGAAAGCAGGAATGCAGGAAGCCTGATTTTCCTACCTTCCTGCCTTCCTCATCCATTCAGTACGGCTTGTTGCTGGATCTTTTGCAAGTGGCTCGCCATACCCCGCGTCCTCAGGCTTTGTGATTTACCCAAACCGATTGACAGAAGAATCAAAGACACTCTCCTGCCCTCCTTGATGCGCTTCCTTCCCTGCGGGCAGCCTTTGGCTGTCTGACTCGCTGCGCAGACCAGATTAAGTGTTCGTTCCTTAGCGGAGCTCAAACAGAGTGCCATTGGCTGGCTCGTTCCTCGCAGCCATGCACGCTTTAATGTTAGGCTTCTTCATATTTCGCGATCACCGCTCGCCAATCGAAACCGACTTCGGGGGCGAGCATCTTCAGAAAAAGAATGGGATACTCAAAACCAATCTTTGGCTCTTCCAAGAACTCATCGATCTCCCAAGAAAGCTCTTTTTTCTTCAGCTTTCCTTCAGCGATGTTTCGCAAAATCAGCTCACGCAAATCCTGAAAACTGATTCGCCCACCGGACACGTAGTCGAAGTCTTGCTGGAGCAGCGTAAGCAACCGCACGTCTAGCAGACGAGAAAGCTGAAGCGCCTGACTAAATTCCGCGACATCGCAAAGCTCATCGTCGTAGCTCTCAATATCCCGATACGATGGCTCATTCTGAGGTGGACCCCGTTCTTCGGCCAGGATTGCGTGAAATTAAGTTATAGCGTTCACAGCTTGGGGTGATGTTTGTTTCGGTTATCTGAGGAGGCGTCGCAAGGTCTTTGTTCCGCAATTTGAGCATTTCTCAATAAGGCGG
>JAPLUM010000143.1 GCA_026397605.1 Verrucomicrobiota bacterium
CGCGTTCACATCAATCACCTGCGCAAAAAACTCGGCGAAACAGGTCCGCGCGTCGTGAATGAGCCCGGCATTGGCTACAGGCTCGAGTCCGAGGACGAAATCTAAATCGCATTCGCCTTCAAAACTCGCAGCATATTCCCACCGATCACCTTCTGGATCACCTCATCACTGTGACCGCGCATGATCATGCCGAGGGTGAACAGTGGCCAGTTTGACCAAGCCACACTTTGCTCGGCTTCAATCGTGGTCACGTAGTCGTCTTTCGGCCAGAGATGCTCCCATTTGTCGGCGCTGCCAGCGGGTGCTTTCAGCAGCTTGGCGCGCTCTTCCTTATCAAAGCGGGAGGTGTAGGCCACATCGCAGCCGATAGCCGCATGTTTGGAGCCGAACTTTTTAATCAGATGATCCAAGTGATCCATCATCGCCGTGACATCCCCTTTCCCACCCAAAAAGCGCGAGATGCAGCAGATACCCACGAGACCATCCGTGTCGCAGATGGCCTTGATGGTATCATCTGGCTTCCCACGAAAATGCTCATAAACTCCACAACAAGTCGTGTGACTGGCCACCATCGGCTTAGAGGAAGCTTTTGCCGCATCAAGGGCAGTCTTCCAACCGCTATGCGCCACATCCACGATCACGCCCAGCTTGTTCATCTCAGCTACAGCAGCTTGGCCAAAATCACTGAGCCCACCATCATGCGGTTCCCCTGCCCCATCGCCGATAGGATTTCGGCGATTGTAAGTCAGGTGCATCATACGCACGCCCAGCTCCTGAAAGATCCGCACATAGCGCAGCTCATCCCGCACGCTTTCCCAGTCCATGCGTAGAGGCACCCCATTTGTGGTGAAACACAGCCCCACATGACCCGCCTTCTTTAGCGCCACGATCTCCTCTGCCGTCACCACTTTAGAAAGAGCAGGCTTCATGAGATCCGTGGCCTTCGTGAAATGCGCCAGCCGTTTGATCAACCGCATCGGGTCATTGCCTTCCTCACCCGTGTTTTGAAAAATGCAGGTCACACCCGCCGCCTGAAAAGCCTCAAGAAACTCCTTTCGCTCACGCTCGTTCGTGGCATTCCGATTCATCGTCATGGATTCTCGTAGATCACTAAGTTCCGCCGCCGAAGCTCCTGCCGTGACCGCCTCATTCATCGCCTCCGCATCCACCGCGCAGCGCGGAGCAAACCCGTAACTCTCAAACACCACCGACCCAAAATGCAGCTCCCAAGCATTCTCCAGCTGTGCCTGCGTCGGCCTCAGCAGCCCTAACGCAATTTCCCGCGCCTTATCGATGACCGGATTCCCCGTCACCCAAAGCTTCTTCGCCTCTTGGGAACACACATGAATATTGAAGCTGCCAGCCAGTGCAGCCATTGGCAAAGACTTGATCAAGTGACGGCGGGAAAGCTGCGTTTTCATATGGAGAGACAAACGAAGGCTACTGATCTTTCATCACGAAGACCTAACTTTTTTCTGAGCAACTGACTCAGATCGATTCATAATTTGTGCTTCAGAAGGATGTCACGCTGCGCTTGAAGTTCATAAATGGCTTTTTTGTGTTCATTAAGCTCATCGATCAACTTCTCTGGATTGAATGATTTTTTGTCTAGCTCTGCCTGCAAAGTCGCTAGTGCTTTTTGGCGAAGATCCAAATCCACTGTCAGTTTTTGAGCCAGGAGTTTATCACCTTTTTGCTGAGCCTCCTGAAGTTTCTGGGATAGAACTTTTTGATCGTTCATCATGATAAGCACGTCATCAGCACAGACTGTAGCCTCTTTGATCTTCTTGGCGATTGCCGCGATTTTCTGCTCTCGATCAGAAATCATAACCGTCAGCTTTTCCGGTGTCGGCAACCAACCCATAGCATCCATCCACTCGGCGCAGCGTTGGGGCCAGGCGTTGATGGGTTGTTTGTTGTCTCTTATGCCGAAGCCGTGACCTCCTTTGGTAAAAAGATGGAGTTCGGCGGGCAGGTTTTGCTTTTTGTATTCCAGATAGAGGGCCGTGGCGGCTAGCGGATTTTGGCCGTCGTCACTGGCGCAGGCCATGAACAGGGGCGGAGCATCTGCGGGAACGGTGAAGCCTGTTTTCAGCTTGGTCGGATCTTTCGAATCCACAAAACCACCGCCGTAAATCATGATGCCGAAGTTCGGTGAACTGTTCTTCATTTGGTCGGCGTTCATCGGATATCCAGACCAATCACGATCACAGGTGATGTGGGCGAGTAAATTCCCACCGGCGCTGAAGCCAAGCAAGCCGACACGATTTGGATCGAGGCTCCATTCTTTGGCATGCTCACGAACAAGGGCGATGGCTTTGGCCGCATCGGCGACGGGTTTTTCATGTGGCGCTGCCTCGTCACGAGTGGGTGTTCGGTATTTCAGCAAAACGCCGGTGACGCCGATGCTGTTGAGCCACTCACAAACCTGGGTGCCTTCATGCATGGCTGAGAGAAAAACATAGCCTCCACCAGGGGCGACGATGACCGTGGTTCCAATGGGCTTTTCAGGTCGATACACCGTGATTGTGGGTTCGGCGATATTTGTGAGGGCACTCTTCCCTGCCTTTGTGCGGACAAACTCTTGAGTCGCCTGCGACGGCGGTAACATCTTCCCCGGTGAGCCTTCAGGCCAAAGCTTCAGCGTCAAAGGTTCGGCAGCCTCAGCTAATAAGCAGGAGAGGATGAATAGGCAGAAAAGACGAGGAATCATGATGGTTCAGATTTGAATACCGGCAAAGAAACGTCAATCGGCTTTGGGTTGACTACGACGGAGGATTTTCACTTTGCTTTGGATGAGGGTATGGACTGAATGAGGCGGAGGAGACCCTCTGTGTTGGCTGCACGGATGGGTCGGATTTTACCATCCGCGCCAGGCATGGCTACCAGGGGACAATTTGTCCCCCAGTAGACCTCCAGAGCAGGATCACGCTTGCGGAGTTTCTTAATGTAGTCTTTGACATTAATGGAG
The DNA here is from genome assembly GCA_026397605.1 of Verrucomicrobiota bacterium. Classification (GTDB taxonomy): domain Bacteria; phylum Verrucomicrobiota; class Verrucomicrobiia; order Verrucomicrobiales; family Verrucomicrobiaceae; genus Prosthecobacter. The sequence continues at coordinate 2,972 of JAPLUM010000143.1, forward strand.
CCGGTCAAAATCTCGACCACATCATCAATAGAAAAATACCATTTCTCCTCGACTTGATTCCTGGCGCGGCGGACTTGTTTTTCTTCAAAGAGGGTGATGGCGCTCATGTTAAGATGAATTCAAAAGTATTATTCATATGAACACAACCATTTCCTTTCAAGGCACGATTTTGAATGAACCGACGAGCTCTCACAAAAAATGCCCGTCATGGGGATGACGGGCATTTGGATTTTTCAAGGATGGTGTCTCGATCAGCCTTCGAACTTCTTGATGAGAAGCGCGGAGTTATGACCACCGAAGCCGAAGCTATTGCTCAGCGCAGCTTTGAGCTTGGCTGGGCGGGCGGTGTTGGGCACGAGGTCCACATCCACTTCTGGGTCGAGGTTTTCGACGTTGATGGTTTGGGGCACGACCTGATCACGCAGGGCAAAGATGCTGGCAGCGAGCTCAACCCCACCAGCTGCACCGAGTAGGTGGCCGGTCATAGATTTGGTGCCAGAGACGAGCAGGCCTTTTTGAGCGTAGGCTCCGAAGGTGCGCTTGATGGCACGCAGCTCGCAAAGATCTCCCACG
>JAPLUM010000593.1 GCA_026397605.1 Verrucomicrobiota bacterium
GGCCCAAGGCGCTGCCGTTACCTCGGCTTCAGGCTTTGCCACCATCATCCTGAATGGCCCGAATACCAAAGGCCGTATCTCCACCACCTTCAGTGGCCTTTCCACACCGCAGCTGACCATTGATGGCAGTCATGTCCATTATGCGAATACAGGCACAGGTCCTGTGGCTGATAAGACGGTGATTTATGGTGACCCAGATGGCTTGCCAGTGGGTCTGCTCTCGGACTATCCCTGGACCATCGTGGATTCAGCAGGCCTCAAAGGTGGACAAATCATCGACGCGATGTTCCGCAAAAACACAGGCGAGAACATCTATGTCAACGTTCACACAGACCGCTATGCCTTGGGTGAGATCCGCGCCGATCTCACACTGCAAACTGGCAGCCAGACACCGCCACCGACACCGACCACACCGACGCTGGAAAACCTGGCCACTGATGAGCTCGTGAAGCGCGACTGTGCGCGCTTCCTCACCCAGGCCACCTTTGGCCCGACAGAGGCAGAGATCACGGCGCTCTACAATACCATCGCCGCGCCGAAGACCACTGCTGCCAATCGCCTCGCCGCCTACACCGCTTGGCTCAATACGCAGTGGGGGCTTGATCAAACCAGCATCTATGACTACAACATCGCTGCGGATGCGCAGGAGTGGGCGCGCTGGGGCTTGCAGCCAGATCTGCCTGCTGTGGTGGATAATCCAGCGACCACGACTGTTAACGAGACCTATCCTGCCGCGCCGCCACCTAGCAGTGCCTTGGACTGGACCCGCTGGGGTGCAGTGCCCAACCCGAGCACCGCATGGACTTACCGCCCGATTCCACCTGGGCTCAATAAAGAAAGCTATGACATGGATAACAATAATCGCCGCCGTGCCTGGTGGACAGCCGCTATCCGTGGGCATGATCAGCTCCGCCTCCGCACCGGTGCCGCGCTGGAGCAGATCTTCATCATTTCAGATCGTGAGGGCACTGTTGGCTCACGCCATTATGCCCATGCACGCTACATGGATATGCTAGCTGACTCCGCCGATGGCCCATCTCAAAAATCAGAAGGCCGTCTTTACAGATACCAATGCCAATGGCATCCAAGATCCCGGTGAAGAGACTACGCTCTCTCCTGATGAGAACTATGCGCGTGAGATCATGCAGCTCTTCAGCATCGGTCTGCTGGAGCTTCACTATGATGGCAGTCTGAAGCTGGCCACCAATGGCCAACCCATCGCTACCTACACGAACGATACGATCAAAGAACTTTCACGCGTCTTCACGGGCTGGAGCTTCTCCAAAAAAATCAACTCTGCTGCGTTGGGTTATGTGCCAGCCCTAGATGAGACGAATTTCTTTGGCAATTCGGGTTCAGAGTTCTTCGAGACACCTTTTGAGAACCCCATGAAGATCTACTCGGCCTATCATGATCAGGGTGCCAAGAGCGTGCTCGGCACCGTCCTGCCAGCCTACACTGGCAGCGCCACAGACACCGCCGCGCGTGATGCCTACGCAGAGACAGAGCTGGACACCACGCTGAACACACTCTTCAATCATCCAAACATCTCCCCATTCCTCTGCAGGCTGCTCATCCAGCGTCTCGTCACGAGTAATCCTAGCCGTGGTTATCTCTACCGTGTCGGGCTGGCTTTTGCCAATGATGGCACTGGCGTGCGTGGCAATTTGAAGGCCGTGGTGAATGCCATCCTGCTCGACTATGAAGCCCGCACGATGACCAACGTTGATCCACAGATCGTCAACAGCATCACCTCAGTCAATGTCAGCTATGGTAAGGTGAAAGAGCCGCTGCTGCGCTATGTGCAGGTGCTGCGCAGTCTCGGTGCGCGCTCACAGTTGCCCGTAGGTGATCTTAGTGCTTATGGTTATCCCGCAGGGCAACTGAATAACCTGGGCACCGCGCCCACGCGCTACCGGTACCCAGCCACCGTGCTAGATCTCGGCCAGCAGCCGCACAATATGCCCAGCGTCTTCAATTGGTATCTGCCAAGCTACACGCCTGGTGGTCGAGTGGCCTCGGCAGGTCTAGTGGCACCCGAGTTACAGATCATGTCGGAAAATCTCGTCGTGCGTGCCATCAACTATCACCGCACCATCGACTACAGTGCCGTCTTTGATTCAACCGCTGCTGTTCTGCCAGCAGGACAGGGCGTCAGCGGACTGTTAGGAGACACCAATACCGCACTGGATAATGTCTTCATTGACCTCGGCACGATCACCGCAAACTACATCAGCCAGCGCACCACGATCGGCACAGGTGTAGGCGCTGAAGTAACTGCGGCGACTTACCTCGTGGATCGTTTCGATGCTCTGCTCTGCTCCGGCTCATTGAAGGCCAAGTATCCCTACACAGCGGGTGCCACCGACCCACGCAGCATCATGATCGACCAGCTGGCCACCATCACTGTTGCGGCACCGCCGATCAATCTCGCCACAGCGACAGCGCGTGTTCGCGCCGCGCTGTACCTCGTCACCAGCTCGCCTGAGTTCATTGTTCAGAAATAAAATAAGCCTTTATCGAAACCACTCACCATTGATCACCATGAAAAATCAGAAGCATCAAGATCACTTCGACACTCGGCGGAATTTCCTCTGCCGCTCCGCCTGTGCTAGCATGGGCTTTACCGGCGTCGTCAACACCCTGGCCCATCTGCGCCTCGTGCAGAGTGCCATGGCTCAGGCGGCACCCGCAGATTATAAGGCCATGGTCTGCCTCTTCCTCTACGGCGGCAACGATTCAAATAACACGCTCATCCCACTGGATGGCGTAGCGCGAACCAACTATGAATCCGCACGACCTGTGAGCAGTGCCGTCCACATCCCCGCCAGTGGCACTGGTGCAGCGCTACCTCTGACACCTCCAGCTGGCGGCTTTGGTCAAAGTGCCGCCGCCACTCAGTTCGGTGTGCATCCGGCCATGCCGAATACGCAGGCTGCCTTTAACAACGGTGATCTGGCCTTTGTCGCCAATGTAGGCACACTGGTCCAGCCGATTGATCGCGCGCAGTACATCGCCGTGCCGCGCCTAGTGCCCACGCCGCCGCAGCTCTTCTCTCACAGTGATCAGCAGCTTCAGTGGCAGAGCAGCCTTCCGGATCGCCCCTTTCAAAATGGCTGGGGTGGCCGCACGGCAGATCTGCTTCAGGGGCTGGTGAATCCGAACAGCAATGTCTCTATGAACATCTCCATTGCTGGACAAAACTCATTTCAAGTCGGCACCAATACCGTGCAGTATGCCGTGAGCACTAGCGGCGTCACCGGACTGGCAGGCTATAACACCGGCACGAACACCTATGCCGCAGCGGCCACGTATCCAAGCACCGTCGCACTCCCCACTTATGTGGCCAATGATGCTGGCCGCACGCTGAAGGCGTTGGACACCATCACCAAACTCACGCGGATGCAACTCGGTGAAGCTGGTAGCCATTACCAGCATCACCTTGAAGAAGGTTACAATGACATCATGAAGCGTGCTCGTGACAATGAAGCCTTCGTCGGCACAGCGCTCACGGTCACGGCCACGACTGCCGCCATCGACACCGCTTTCACCAATGCCTTTGGTGCTGGTGTGGCGTTACCAGATGTGGCGAATCAATTGAAGATGGTCGCCCGTCTCATCATGGGCCGCAGCACGCTGGGGAATAACCGACAGATCTTTTTTGTCAGCATGGGCGGCTTTGACACGCATCAAAATCAGCCCGCCGATCATGCGAAGCTGATGGGTGATCTGGACAAAGCCTTGAAGGGATTCCGTGACGCCATTGATGCCATCACCGCAGCGGAAGGCAGCGGCAATCTCTGGAATGACACACTGCTCTTTACCAACTCAGACTTCACACGCACGCTTCAGCCCAATGGCAGTGACGCGACCAATGGCACCGACCACGGCTGGGGCGGACACCAGATCGTCATGGGCGGCCCTGTCATCGGCCAGCGCATCTACGGCAGCTTCCCCGATCTCGCCCGCGCTACGGGGCAGGACGTGGACAGCAACCGTGGACGCTGGATCCCCACCACTGCTGTGGATCAGTTTGCCTCAGTCGCCGCGAAGTGGTTCATGAGTGAAGGGGGCATCTATGTCTCTGGGCTCACTAGCGCAGACGTGGGCACGATCTTCCCGAATCTTGGGCGCTTCCAGAGCGTGAGCAGTATCCCGAGTAATCTGGGCTTTGTGGACTTTGCTGTCTAGAATTCACCATGACTATAAGCGCTCAATTCAAGACACGCGTCGCAGTGGTTCTTCTGCTACACGTCGTCTTGATCATGCTCGGATGGTGGCTGGCAGGTCAGCAAGACAGCGCTGGCCCGCGTGCCGCCATCACCTCTCCTTCAGAGAATGCGCAGTGGGGCAGGGGACCTTATGATCCCTCCTTTTGCGGCCCTCCTGCAAAGCCGCTGCCGCCACCGACGATGGATAGTCCCTTTGGCCTGCATCTCTTTTCCACCACCGCACTCGGCGTGGTGCGCCCCGTTCCGGGAGTGCTCGCCATTGCCGATGATTTGGGATTGCCAGAGGCCATCACGGAGAAATCTGCCATCAAACCCAAGAACGAAGGAGCTTATGAAGATGTGCAATCAGTGGGCATCTTGCTGGAAGAATTTCGCCGCGCTTTTGGTGCCATGCCAACGGGTGAACTGAATGACGAAATCGTCCGCCGCTTGCAGGGAGAGAATCCCAAAGGCATCGCCGTGCTGCCAAAGACACATCCCGCCATCAATGCGCAAGGAGAACTCATCGATCGCTGGGGCACCCCCTATCGCTTTCACCCCGAAAGCAGCTGGGAGACTACCATTCGCTCCGCTGGCCCCGATAAAAAAATGTGGAGTAGTGACGACATCCTCAGCGAAAGCTCCTCCACCGACTTGGTGCAGAAATAGGCCAAACGGTCTCTTACTCCCAGACGATCAGACTGCGGGCCACCTCGCCACGCTCTAGTGCAGCGTAGGCTTCATTAATCTCTTCCAGCCGCCAAGTGCGGGTAAGTAGCTCATCCAGTTTAAAGGCGCCGGTTTCATGCAGATTCATGAGCCGTGGCAGATCAATGCGTGGACGCATGGAGCCATAGAGGCTGCCTTTAAGCGTCTTCTCAGCGTAGAGCAGTTGGTTGGTGTTGATGCGCGCGCGGGCATCTCCACGACTGATGCCCGTGACGACGCAGGTGCCGCCTTTGCGTAGAGAGTCAAAAGCCTGCTCTATCGGCTCTGGTAGGCCGATAGCTTCAAAGGTGAACTCTGCGCCGAGTCCGCCAGTCAGTTCTTTGATGGCCTTGACGGGATCGCAGGTGCTGCTGTTGATGAAATGTGTGGCCCCCATCACCCGCGCATGATGTTCTTTGCTGGCCATTGTATCCACGGCAATGATTTGCCGTGCGCTGACCATGCGGGCTCCTTGGATGATATTGAGACCAATGCCGCCGCAGCCAAAGACGGCCACGGTGGCTCCTGGCCGCACCTGCGCCGCGTGAGTCACTGCGCCGATGCCCGTGATGACGCCACAGCTGATGAGCGCCGCTTTCCATAGCGGAAAATCAGGATCGATCTTCACCACCGCACCCTCAGGCATGGTGGACATGGAGCTAAAGGTGGAGACGCCCGCGTAATGGAGAACGCTGTCCCCGCGAGTGTTGCGAAAGCGCGTCTGGCCATCCGGCATCAGGCCCGTGAAGCGCATGGCCGTGCCCAGATCACAGAGCGCCGGTCGCCCCTGCTGGCAGTAGTCGCAGCGTCCGCAGGAAGAGCGCCAAATTGGGATCACATGATCCCCTGGTGCCACGCTCGTCACACCAGGCCCCACTGCCTCCACGATACCGGCTCCCTCATGTCCCGGGATAATCGGCACCGGCATCGGCAGGTCTCCTTTCATCACATGCAGATCACTGTGACAGACACCTGCCGCCTTCATCCGCACCAGTACCTCCCCCATCTGCGGCGGCAGCACCTCCACCTCCTCAATCACGAGAGGTTTACCAGATTCATAGAGGACAGCAGCGAGGGCTTTGGGCATAAAGAGCGGTCAAGACATGGGTTTGATGGCAATATCCCTTTTTGGAAATTTCCGCTTAGGGTGTGCCTATAGACGTGCATTTCTGGGCGAATCATGCCGTGAGTGATATTTCAATTCGACGACTCTGGTTCCAGAAAAGCAGCACATGATCGAAAAGAGTTATGGGGTGGCGGGTGGGGCTACATCAATCACGGTTGATGCGCTTGTGGAACCAACGTCTGTTTCTACGACTCCGCCCTGCTGAGTCCCAGCTGGCGGCTGCACCACGGTTTGGGTCACATTCACGTTTTCTTTGGAAAGCATCGTGCTGACCACTGAAGCACTGACGCCTTCGTCAATGATTTGATCCAAGACAAGACCTGTCTGATTGGACTGATTCGACCAATAAGAAGACCCTCTGTAACTGGTTATACCCAAAGCAGCGCCAGTCCGCATCACAGCTTGTTGCTCCACAGAGCCAGTCTGCTGCGGCTGCGGAGTCTCGGTCGGCAGCGGTTCCACGGCGAGTTCGGCGTGTGAGGTGGTGTTGGACAGAGCTAGGAAGACAGAGTCGCCTCTGCGGATGACGACGAGCACTTGCTGGGACACGGCTGGGTCCAACAGGAAATAGGGGATGTAGGCGTAGGGTACAAAGCCCTGCTGATGCAGAGCCATGAGCAGCTGGAAGACTTGTGCGGGACTAGTCTGATAAATACTCGTGAGGCTGCCTTCTGGAAGGACATAGGCAGCAAAAGCAGGGATCGGGTACTGATCCAGCTCGTTCCGATATTGGGTCAATTGGCGCAGGGCTTCATATTGAGCGGGGGTCAGCTTTCCGTTGCCATCTGTATCTAGACTGATGCCGAGCAGGCGGGCGTCATCCCAGAGCGTGGACAGCCGCCGTTCGTCATCTCTCATGGGTTTGCCATCTGCGGTGAAGAGCCCGTCTAGCAGGGCTTTGGGCGACATCTGAGTGGCTATTTGGGGGTAAGCTCCAGGGAGTGTTTTCAGAGTGATGTGCGTTTCATCCACCTCCACTTCACACCCAGCCATGGCTGCTAGGATCTCCACCGCCTTCAAATAAGCCATGCCGCTGCTGTGTAAGCTGACCCGCCTACCCATAGCACTCGCCGGAGTGCTGACGATGAGCTGATTCAGACCTAACTTATTTTCTTTGTCTGTCTCCTGTAGCATCTGCCTCAGCGTGGCCATGGCCTGACCGAGCTGTACATTGTCTAAAGCGATGTCATTGAGGAAATACTGCCCCAATCGCTTCGTGAGAGTGAGCTTTTCAAATTCAGGTTCCGTGACTTCAGGTGTCTCCGGTGCGTCTAGGCTGAGCTGAAGCTTGGGCGACTTTTCCGCCCAGGTGGTGGTGAGCACTGGTGGCTTGATCGGCGCTGAGGACTCAGGCTTCAGCACGACAGCAGGGCTGATCATCGACGCAGGCGGCGTGGGCCAAAACATGTATCCCAAGAGTGCCGCGAAAACGAGTGCCGCCACCGCGGCGAATCCGCGCATGGATGCTTCCGGCACTGGCGCGTTTGGGGTTTGTCGATGAGTGGGCATAGGATTTAGATAACTTTGGAATCAGATTCCCTCAGGTGACCAAGTCCAGAGTGTGGCAGACCTCATGCCGAAATGGAATTGGTTTTTCATTGCCGCATTTAACTTCCAGCTCTTTTAGAATTCGGGAGTGAGGCGTTGTTTCAGTGGACTGGCACGGACGAGCTCGATGGGGATGGAGTTGTAGTGGCTTTTTGGGTCATTTGACCTGTGCTGACGATTTCCTTGTGCTGAGCGATAAATTGCAGGCCGCCGAGCGTTTAGCGCTGGAGATGGTTGCAAAGGATGAGCTTATTGGGATCGACGTTGCGTATGAAAGGGCGATTGTTACTGCGCATGGACATCATTTTAGCTTACTGCTTCATGATGTGATTGGCGTAGGCGGCCAGAATGTCGTGTCGGCAATACTCGGCATAGGATGCTTTGAGCTACCACGCTAACGATAATTAGCATAAATTAAATATCACAATAAATTATATTGAAATTATAATGAATATGGTTATATGTATCAAAAGTAATGGTTTTAAAGGCTATCAATTTCTGCCCTCAACACGGGGAGATGTCAGGGAGACGGCATGTCCCTGAGAGCTTTTTTGCGTCTATAGCTTTCTTTTTGAGATGGAGTTTAGCAGCAGCAATGATGCTTTTTTGGTTGGGTGCCGCCTCGGCGCATAACCTTAACCAGCGCATGGATTACATCGGGTTTGACCCTGAGACACTGGCGCGGATGCAGCAGCGGCAGGCAGCGGGCCAGGCGCTGATTCAGGCGGGTGATGTGGTAGGTTTGATCTTGAAGGCGACGCCATCTGTCGGCACTCCGACCGGGGCAGGGGGCTACTCGACGTTCTTCGTTCCTGTGGGCTCACAACTTGTTGGCGCACAATATGGTCGTATCGGTCCGAATGGGGATTTCGTGCCGATGCCGATGAAGGGGCAGTCGATCTTGGCGCTTGGGGATGGTTCCGTGGGAGCCAAAGCACAGAATGCACTGAAAGGACTGGAACTCGGCCCGAACATCCTTGGTGACAAGGCCTTCGCGGTGGACAGCAGCAACGGCCTGATGCGAGGAACAATGGCGGGTGTGTATTCCGATACGGGGATCTTTTATTCGACTGACCCGAAAACGGCTTGGCAGAGCTGGGTAAACATGGGCGGCTTTGACAACAGCACGAGCACAGTGACGGACAATCTGATCACCAACAATTCCGGTGACGTCATCATTCCCACTACACGCTGGGATGCAGAGCAGTTGCTTGCCTTTGGCTCCAAATCACCCATTTCTCCGCTGGTGGATAGTGATGATGGGCGCGGCAATACGCCTTGGGGCACTGGCAGTCCTGTGGCTGGTCCGCAGAGTGGTTATGCGTGGCACTTCAATAAGACCTATTGGGATGCCAACGCCAGCGACCCTGCTCGTATGAAGAATGCGATTCGCAATATGGGTCCATGGCAGCGCATCAAGTATCCGGGAAGCATGGTGGCCAAGGATACGCCAGGTCTGCGTAGTACGGCGCTGGGTTATGTCGGGGTGAATGGTGGCCAGTTAGGCTGGGATCTCAGTGAGACCAATCCGCTGCCGCCGACGACGAGTTGGACGGATTCGACGAGCCCGAAAGCGGTGCGCGTGGCTTGGGGCAATCTGGAACTGTTCCGCCCCGAGTATTTTCGTGCGAAAATCAAAATTAACGTCGGCCCAGGTCTGCCAAACTCACCTTTCGACTCCGCTGGCTTCCTGCAATCCTATGGCGATACCTTCGGCGGTGACGCGGGTGGTGAATACACGAACAAAGATCATCTCTGGCGCTACTATGAGCCTACTAGGATCTCGCTGACGAGCAAGCCGATGATCTTTAAGCAGTCATCGAAACAGGTCGTTGCACAGAACGAAGTTTTCTCGTACACCATCTGGTACAGCACTTTTGGTAATACATCATTAACCAACGTGGTCATTGAGGATACGCTGCCAAGTGGACTAACTTACATCAGTGCGACTCCCTCACCGAGCAGCACAGGCCCACTGATCTGGAACGTCGGCACGGTGCCTCCGAACGTCGTTCGCAGCATCACGCTGCGGGTTCGTGCTACGGGGACTGGCGTGCAGACGAATACGGTCTGTGCGACCAGTACTCAGGCTCCGCGCACTTGCAACACAGACAGCATTCAGATCGCGAATGTTTCTTTGCTATACCCTGACAAGACCGTCACGCCTTCTTCTGCAAGTCCTGGCGATCTGGTCACTTACACATTGACGCTGAACAACGAAGGGCCATGCCCCAATGGTGCGCCATTGGTCATTCGTGAATTACTCCCAGCGGGATTCACCTATGACAGTCTGATGTCGGCGAAATTGGGCGGGGCTCCTACTTCAGTCGTCACGGTGAATGCCAGCAACACCTCGCAGCCTGTCTTCACAGTTAGTTCTGGAATCGATGGTAAC
>JAPLUM010000535.1 GCA_026397605.1 Verrucomicrobiota bacterium
GCTGCCCAGTGGGACAGTGTGAATGCAAGCTTTGCTTCGACGAACGGTTTCGGGCAATGGGGCCTGGACGCAACGGCTAGCCGCGGCACTGCACGTAGGGTGCTGGGGTATTTTCGTGGTGGATTCATTAACTCCTCCAATCTCTATGACTGGGGCAATGATCGCAGACGTGTGGTGGTGCTCAATATGGTGAGAGATTCTGCATCTCATGAATACCGTGAAATCATCATCAATCAAAACGCCTACTCCTCAGGGAACAACACAGCCGCCCGTGCTGCGATTGACGCGATCCAGCCGGAGTCAACGGCCGTTCCAGCTGCTATCACGACATCACCTGCTGCGACATCTATTGTCAGCGGGCAATCAACGACACTGACCGTCACAGCCAGCGGAGACGGACCATTGACCTATGCGTGGTTTCGCGGGGCTAGTGGCACTACGACCAATCCCGTAGGCTCAAACAGTGATTCCTTCACGACTCCTGTACTCACTGCGACGACGAGCTACTGGGTGCGGGTGACCAATGCGGCGAACCCAACGGGAGCCAACTCGGCAACTGCAACAGTGACTTTGCTCCAGGCTGCGGCGATCACGACAGGACCTTCTTCGACGATGGTCAATTATGGGCAAACGACGACTCTTTCAGTCGTGGCTAGTGGGGACGGCGCTCTGAGTTATCAGTGGTATGAGGGTGCGCATGGTGTGACAAGCAAACCTGTAGGAACAAACGCATCGTCTTTTACAACTCCCCTCATTACGGCCACAAAAAGCTATTGGGTAAAAGTCTCAAATCTAGCCAATCCGTCAGGTGCAGATTCGGCAGCTGCTACTGTCTCTGTGTTGATGGTCACTTCATCCTTTGCTAGAATTTTGAATCAAAGTAACGATCTGTTTTCCATCAGTGCCCGCGGAGCAGAAGGTAGCACCTTTTTCGGTTGGGATACATTTAACGCACCTGAAGTGCGAACGCTGCCAATCCAAGACAGCACGCCAGATCTTGGGACAACAGTTGTCGGAGCCAATTTTCAGACAACCAATGCGGAGGATCATGTCATCGAAAATGGGAATTTCTTCTTCACCACTGGTAGCTTAGCAGAGCAGATCACGGTGCCAACGAATGGCACCGTAGGGACGGCAGGCTTCACTTCGATCATTTTACAAATTGCGGCTATTCCAGGATCTGGTACCTTACCTGGAGTGATCACCTTGAATAGTATTGGGGGTGTGTCTCCAAAAGTAGTTCAGGCGCTCAATAGCGCTGGTGATGGGCAACTCTGGGCTCAATGGCAGCTGCCAGGAAATCAAGCTAGCTATGTGATCACGATGACGGCAGCTGAAAATCAGGCGGGGTTTGGTTTTGATAAAGTCGTCGTGGATACTTTTTTCAGCGATACAGAATTTCTTCCAGACAGTGCTGCGGCAACAGCTCCTGTTATTACGACCGCTAGCGCATTAAGCCCACGCTTGCTCGGCGTCGCCTTCAGTCAGCAACTCGAAGCCGCCGGTGGTACTGCTCCCTATGAGTATGTGGTAAGTGCAGGGAATTTACCACCCGGAGTCACACTCAGCCCGGCTGGGCTAATCAGCGGCAATGCAACAACGGCTGTAGCGAGCGCCTTCACGGTGCAACTGAGGGATGCGAATACTTTACTCAGCACGAAAGCTTTCACGCTGGCTGTTACCACCGAACCGGTGATCTCTACAGACACATCGTTGGTGCCTGGGAGTGTGAATGGCAGCTACAGTGTGACTTTGGCAGCTAGCGGCGGCACAGCTCCTTACACTTGGACGCTGGACTCAGGCTCGTTGCCAGCAGGCCTCACTCTCAGTGAAGTAGGTGTGCTCTCAGGAATCCCCACAACGGTGGCTACGAGCGGCTTTACTGTGCGTCTGGAGGATAGCCACGGCTTTTCAGTCACCAAAGCATTAAGCGTCCGGGTGAGTGATCTCGGCATTGCTACGACGGGGCTGCTGACTGCTGTGAGAAATGTGAATTTCAATCAAAGTCTCATAGGGCTGGGCGGCACAGCACCCTACACTTGGTCGCTGAGTGCAGGCACGTTACCCGTGGGATTAAGCCTCAGCAGTGCGGGGGGGCTTTCAGGCATTCCTAGCCTCACCGCGAGCAACTCCACGTTTACCGTTCGTCTGATGGATAGTACAAGTTTCAGTGTGACGCGGCAGCTTACTTTGCCTGTCTCGGCTGTGTTTTCGGCACCTATTTTGCAGCCGATTATTTTCCCAGCACTCACGATCGGAGCTGATTTTAACTATTCGGTGACGGCGCTCAATTACCCGAGAACTTATGTCATCACGGGGCTGCCTTCAGGACTGAGTTCTTCTCCGACGACGGGTGTCATCAGTGGTCGTCCACTGGTCTCTGGTCTCTATAATGTGCAGGTAAGGGCAATCAATGTCGGTGGTGCCAGCCCGGCTGTCGGCGCGCAGTTGATTGTGCGGCCTCTAGATAAAAATCTAATAGGCACCTTTGGTGGGCTGGTTACGCGGAACGCCAACAATGGCGGACTCGGTGGCTCAGTCAGAGTGACAACAACCTCCGTCGGAAGCTATACAGTGAATCTTGTTGGTGCTTTTGCCAATAGCAAAGCCACAGGAGCAGCCACGGCTTACACGGCCAAAGGTAATCTAGCAGCTGCACCTCCACAAATTTCTGTATCCATCGGAGGTCAGACATTGGCTCTGACATTGAATGCGAGCACTGGCAAAATGGAGGGAAATATTGGCGCGGCGAGCGTCGCTGGTTGGCGCTCAGCCTGGAATGCACTGACGAATCCCGCAGAGACTCAAGTTGGTTATTACAGCATGGCCATGGATCTCAAGTATGAAGCTGATCGACGTGTCGCAGTCATTCCCCAAGGCAGTGGCTTTGCGACTTTAAGTGTCAGTCTTGCAGGTGGCCTGACCACCGTGGGTAGGACGGCAGATGGTGAGACCATCACCAGCGCCAGTTTTCTCTCCGAAAATGGCGTCTACTTTGTCTATGCGCCGCTTTATAGAAATGCAGGCAGCATTCAAGGTGAGCTCAAGCTGACAGAAGACTCAGCGGGTCTCTTTGCCGATAATTCCATCAGTGGCGAACTGACTTGGTTTAAAAAGGCCATCGCTGGCAGTCGTGCTTATCCTGCCACCTTCGGTCCGATTAACCTGAAGGCAGATGGCGGCTACCTGGCTCCAGCTAGTAGGGGCAGCATCATCCTTGGCTTGCCAGATCCAGGAAATGTGAGCATGAGATTTACCGATGGAGGGCTTGCCAGTTCGGCCACTGAGCCAGACTTCAGCTTCATTTTCACAGACAATCACAAAATCACGCTTCCTGCTCCATCAGTAAACCCAGGCAAAGTGACCGTCACTCTGAATCCTGCTACCGGAGTCATCTCGGGCACGATGACTCTGACCGAAGTCACTCCACCGCTGGTCCGGTCCAGAATTGCTTTTCAAGGTCAAGTGGTGAGGCTGCGGAACAGCACGCGCAAGGCCGCAGGCTACTTCCTACTCCCACAAATCCAGGCCACTGGAGTGGCACCATCGATTCTCTCAGGTGGAATCTCTCTCGAGTAGTGTCTGCCTTCAAGCAAAATGCAGTGGCTGGATATTGGAGTGGAATCACTTTGGAATGAAGGGCGAAGTAATCTTATTTTCAACTGAGCTAGAATGATGCGTCGTGAAGCGTGAATGAAAGCTCTTGGCTGATGGCTGTCGGCTGCTTAAAGTGAATTCATGAAACGAAATCGCATTGGCCGCACAGGGATCGTCGTCACGGATATTTGTATGGGGACCATGACTTTTGGTCTTCAGGCGGATGAGAAGACTTCGTTCGTGATCATGGATCGAGCGATTGAGGCGGGGATCGATTTTTTTGATACAGCTGAGATGTATCCTGTGCCGCCGAGTGCGGAGTTGTTTGGGGTGACGGAGCAGATCGTGGGGAAGTGGCTGAAAGGCCGCACGAGGGGTGAGATCATCCTGGCGAGTAAGGTGACGGGTCCAGGCCATGGCTGGTTCCGTCCGCCGATTCGCGGAGGCTTCACGGCGCTGGATCGACGCCAGATTTTTCAGGCCTGTGAGGATAGTCTGCGCCGACTTCAGACGGACTACATTGACCTTTATCAGACTCACTGGCCCGATCATGGCATGGAGCAGGAAGAGACGCTGGGTGCGCTGACGGATCTGATCGCTCAAGGCAAAATCCGCGCTTGGGGCAGTAGCAATGAGACCTGCTGGGGTGTGATGAAGAATCTCTGGGAAGCTGAGAAACATGGACTGGCGCGCATGGCCTCGGTGCAAAATAACTTTTCGCTGATCAATCGACGCTGTGAGAGCGAACTAGCTCAGGTTTGCCGAAAGGAAGGCGTGAGTCTGCTACCCTACTCGCCGCTAGGTGGTGGTGTGTTGTGCGGAAAATACAATGCGGGAGCTTTGCCAAAAGGCGCGCGTTTTACCGATTACATCCAGAATGGTGGCCCACGTCAGAAGCGCATGGCAGCACGGTTTGTGAATGAGCGGAGTTTAGAGACAGCAGCGCGGCTACAAGACATCGCAGCGGATCTAGGCCTGAGTGTGACGGCACTAGCCTTGGCTTGGAGCAAGCAGCATGATTTTGTGGCATCGACCATTGTTGGCGCGACGACGCTGGCGCAATTTGAAGAAAGCCTGCAAGCAGCGGATCTGGTGCTGAGTGCAGAAACACTGTCGCGCATCGATGAGATCGATGAAGCAATCCCGACTCCGATGACCGAGGATGGGCTGCGACGGCTGTAAGACTTAATTTACGCGGCTTTCGATGGCGTTTTTTCCCACTGATAGGATATCGATCAACCACTGGCGCATGGCTTTGAATCCGCGCATCAGGGCGCTATCGATCACCTCCTGGCAGCCATAGCGCGTGGCGATGCTTTCTTCGACCCGACGATAGCGTGGCAGCAGGATGAGCGTGCTGCGAGGAGCTGACTCTTCAGATTCGCGATGGGAGACGCTGGGGTGCAGCAGGCCTTTGCAGACGACCATGCCGACATCAGCGACAGGCACGCTCTTTTGAGGTAGCAGCAGCCAGGGACGATAGACAAAAGACACGCCATTTTCGGTCGAGGCTGTCAGCTTGCCAAATGTCCGCACAGGAACGCCCTCGAGTCGGCGGGCTAGGAAGCCTTTCACGCCGGTTTCACGCACCTCTTCAGCCGTGGCGCGTTTATTGAGCAGAAAGTCGCGGCCCATCAGGGTACCAAAAACGGTCAGGCGGAAGGACCAGCCTGCTGCGAGCGCGCCGATGAAAATGAAAATCATGGATACGGCAGCACCTAGATAAGGATTGATGACGGCACTGACGGTGAGGAGGGAGATCAGCGCGAGCTTGGTGAGCTTTAGCCCAGCATCCACAATGCCAAACGGCGATAGCGCGATCAGTACATTCAGCGCGTGGGAGCTGAGCCAAACGACACCAAAAGCAGTGATGCCGACTGGGATAGTAATCCAGGGATTGTGCATGCTGTATTGGGCAAGATCACCGAGTGGCATGGAGGCCAGCCCCGATCCGATAAAGCCAAAGGAAGCCTGATCTGGCTGAATTTGCTGAAACTGGGCGACCGCCAGAGCTACGAGCGGCACAAAAGCAGCGCTAGCTACCAGAGCGCTGAGTTTGTCCTCGAAGAGCTCCGCAGGAGTAGATCTTGGCGCAGTTTTTCGGCTACAGGACTGCTGGACGTCTCGGCAATAGCGGATACGCTTAAAGTTATTAAAATGCTGAAAATAAGTATTTTAAATCGATATTTCATGAGGTTAACGGAGAGGTTCCGGATGGCGGTCGGCTTTTCCAACATCTGATTGGTCTGATCATGCTGCGCACGGGGCAGTTGCCCCTTACAATTTTTACAAAAGAGTGTAGCCTTTAACCAATTGCTGGCGAAGGATAGATTGCTCGAATTCTAGTTGAAATAGCATCGCGGAGCGAAGTATAGTTAGACTTGTCATAAAAATCACAGATTGGACGATTCCTTGAAGTCCTTCCAAAGCCTCTTTTTAGAAAATAGCGTCGGTATTAAAACTAATTTATTTGAAATGGGAACAATTCTTGCGGATTTTCTCATTTGTAACGGAACACACTCAGCCACTTAAAATTTTCTGATGAAGGTAAATAACACAATTGTCATTTCGGTCGGTCAAGCCGGTAACCAGATCGCCGCCTCTTTCTGGAAAACAGTCTGCCAGGAGCATGGGATCGATCCCCTCTCAGGATCGATCGTTTCTGGTTCAGTGCCGCGTGGTAACTGGAGCTCCTTTTTCACCAAGCTCGGAGAATCTGGTTCTGGTAGCTATGTTCCGCGCGCCGTGATGGTGGACCTCGAACCGAGCGTTATTGAAAACGTGAAGGCCAATTCTGGTTCACTGTTTAATCCCGCCAATCTGATCTCCCGCAATGAAGGCGCTGGCGGTAACTTTGCCGTGGGCTACATGGGTGCTGGCCGTGAGGTCTTGCCTGAAGTCATGGGCCGTATCGATGGTGAGATCGACAAGTGTGATAACGTCGGTGGCATCATCATCATTCATGCCACAGGTGGTGGTTCGGGCTCTGGTTTGGGCGCGCTTTTGATCGAGACGCTGAAGGAGAAGTATCCTGAATATCCAGTTCTTAGCTGTGCGGTGCTGCCATCGCCACAGGTCTCTTCCGTGGTGACAGAGCCTTATAACACGGTCTTTGTTCTGAACACGCTGCGTCGCTCAGCGGATGCTTGCCTGATATTTGACAATGAGGCGCTCTTTGAGTTGGCTCATCGCAAATGGAACATCGACAATCCGACCGTCGATGATCTGAATCTTCTCATCACGGAAGCTCTGGCTGGCATCACGGCCTCCATGCGCTTCAGCGGTTTCCTCACGGTGGAAATTAGTCTGCGTGAGCTTCTCACCAATCTGGTGCCACAGCCATCCCTGCATTTCTTGATGTGCGCTTTTGCCCCGCTGACACCCCCGGATCGCAGCAAATTTGAAGAAATGGGCATCGAAGACATGATCAAGTCTCTTTTCGACAATGGTTCCGTCTTTGCGGCTTGCTCACCGATGGAAGGTCGCTTCCTGAGCACGGCAGTTCTTTATCGCGGTATCATGGACGATAAGCCGCTGGCAGATGCCGCTCTCGCATCGATGCGAGAAAAACTACCCCTGACCTATTGGATTCCGACAGCCTTCAAAATTGGTTATGTCGAACAGTCCGGCATGTCCCACCGCAAGAGCATGGTACTGCTCGCCAACAATACCGAGATCGCTCGTGTGCTGGATAGGATCTGTCATAACTTCGACAAGCTCTGGCAGCGCAAGGCTTTCGCCAACTGGTATCTGAATGAAGGCATGTCCGAAGAGCAAATCATCGGCCTGCGTGCTTCAGCTCAGGAACTCATCCAGAGCTATCAAGTGGCTGAGGAGAGCGGTGCCAAGGCACGCTCTCAAGACGCTGGCCTTGCAGGTGCTGTGGCCAAGGCTGCTGCCCCAGCCATAGCAGAAGAAGAGCGCCCTGCTTCGACCTCAGTCAGCCTACGTGATCTTGTGGATCGCCGCTAAGACTGAGCCCTTAATTTTCAAGATACTAAATACAGACCAAGAACACCGGAGGATACACTGTGAGAGAGATTCTGAGCATTCACGTCGGCCAATGTGGCAACCAAATCGCAGACCGCTTCTGGCGTCTCATTTTAAGCGAGCACGGCCTCAATGAGCAAGGCATGCCCAAGGAAGGCAGTAATGCTTCCACAAACACCAACATGGAGGTCTTCTTCAATAAGATCCGTGATGGCAAGTTTGTTCCACGCGCTGTCCTTGTCGATCTTGAGCCTGGCGTCATTGCCCGTATTGAAGGTGGCGACATGTCACAGCTTTTTGATGAAAGTTGCATCGTTCGTAAAATCCCAGGTGCTGCCAATAATTGGGCGCGTGGCTACAATGTGGAAGGTGAGCGCGTGATCGATCAGATCATGAACGTCATCGACAGCGCTGTGGAAAAGACCAAAGGCCTTCAGGGCTTTTTGATGACGCACTCCATCGGTGGTGGATCAGGCTCAGGTTTGGGTTCATTGATTCTTGAGCGTCTCCGTCAGGCTTATCCAAAGAAGAAGATCTTTACCTTCTCTGTGGCACCGTCACCGCTCGTGTCAGACTCTGCTGTGGAGCCGTACAATGCTGTCCTGACCCTTCAGCGCATTCTTGAAAATGCTGATGCTGCAGTGCTCCTGGATAACGAAGCTCTCTTCCGTATTGCCAAGGCCAAGCTGAATCGCAGCCCGAACTACATGGATCTCAATCACATCATCGCGCTCATCATGAGCTCGGTGACAGCCTCCCTGCGTTTCCCTGGTAAGCTGAACACAGATTTGAATGAATTTGTGACGAACTTGGTTCCATTCCCAGGTAATCACTTCTTCACAGCCAGCTTCGCGCCAATGCGTGCTTTGGGTCAGGAAGGGCAGGTGCGCACCACCTTCCCAGACCTAGCTCGTGAAACCTTTGCTCAGGACAACTTCACGGCTGCTATCGACTGGCAGCAGGGCGTCTATCTGGCAGCAAGCGCCCTTTTCCGTGGGGATGTAAAACAGAAAGAGATCGACGAAAACATGGCCACCATTCGTCAGTCACTGAACTATGCCAGCTACATGCCGAAGAACGGCGGTCTGAAAATCGGTGCTGCTGAAACAGCCCCAGAAGGTTTTGCTTCCAGCGGTCTTGCGTTAGTCAATCACACAGGGATTGCCGCCGTCTTCGAGCGCCTCATTTCGCAGTTCGACATCATGTTTGACAACCATGCCTATACCCACTGGTATGAGGCCGCTGGTGTGTCCCGCGACATGATGGCTCATGCACGTAACACCATTGCCAACCTTGCTCAATCGTATCGAGACGCCAGTTAACGGCGCGCTCGCCTGACCCAACCCAGTCTGTGGATGCCAACCTAGAACGTCAGCTTTCCGCCGCCTCTCGCAGTGTCGAAGAGGCGCGTAGGCTTGCGTACCACGATCCATCGCGTTTGGGGGCCCTCGTCGAGCAGATCAGTGTCCTGGCTGACTTACGCCAAAAGGATGGAGACTTCCGCAAAGCAGAGTCTCTCTACCGCGAGTCGTTGTATCGTGCTGAAGAGCTCAAGAAGCCGGACCCCGATTTGATTTGTGGCATTCTCTCGCTGCTTGCACATCTCTATGATCGCTGGGGTCGGATGGATCAGGCAGCTGAGTATTACCAGAAAGCATTGAAGATTGCCGAAAAG
>JAPLUM010000326.1 GCA_026397605.1 Verrucomicrobiota bacterium
CTAAGTGATCTAGTGCTGTCAGACGAGGCGCAGGTGCCGCCCGGCCAGTGGCTGTTTTACTCTCCCTTTGATGAGCCGGGAAGCAAGTATGTGACGGAGTGGGTGAAGGCGAAGGTGAAGCGGATGGGTAAAGAACCGCATCCGTTTGTGCGCGCGACGAAGCGCACGCCCCTAGCCGAGGTGGCGCGGCTGGTGATCGTGGGAGATTGGGGCACTGGGGTGGGCAGGGCGCTGGACGTGAGGGACCAGATGCGGGCAGCGCTGGATGAGACACCTGACCGTGAACGCCATGTCGTGCACCTGGGCGATATCTATTTCTGCGGGTGGCCGGATGAGGTGAAGAAGCAGTTTCAAAAATGCTGGCCGGTCCATGAAAACGAGGCGGGCATCCACAGCTGGTGTCTGAATGGCAACCACGACATGTATGCGGGTGGCGACGGTTACTTTGGCATGCTGGACAAGGATGACCGCTTTGCCAGCCAGGATAAATCAAGCCACTTCAGCCTGGGAAATCGACATTGGCACATTCTGGGCCTGGACACCGCTTACGAGGAGTGGTCGTTGTCGAATGGGCAGGTGACCTGGGCGCTGGATGAGCGCAAACACGCCGATTTCGCAGGCGCGCGCGGCATCCTGCTTAGCCATCATCAACCCTTCAGCGCCTATGAGGGCAATGAGCCCACCAAGTCCGGGAGGCTTTTACAAGAGTCCGCGCCGCTGCTGCAGAACAATCTGACCACCATGTGGCTATGGGGTCACGAGCACCGCTGCGTGGTCTATGAGCCGAGGGAATTCGGCTTTGCCGGTGGCGCGGGACACCTGCCCATGGGCGCCTGCCTGGGCCACGGCGGCGTGCCGGCCAAGCCTACTCGCGACCAGCGTGAGGGTGTCGCTTACGTGCTCAATGAATCGGTGCGACGCGGGATCGAAAACTTTGGCATGATGGGCTTTGCCATTCTGGACCTGGATGGCGCCGAGGCGTCGCTGACCTGTGTCGATGAGCTAGGAAATCGAAAAGTGGTCAAGAAATTTGCCGCCGCATGAGTTCCTTCGCCGACCGCCAGAAGCAGGATCTGAGAAATTGCCTGACATCTTTTGACGAGCAATTCCGGATCTGGAAAGACCGCACCCTGCGCCCGCCGTGGGAGACGCACTTTTCGCAGGTGATCGCCATCACCGACATGATGAGCGGCCTGCGCCAGGGCCTAACAAAACGTTTGGAAGACAATGCCAACGATCCCGACCTGACTACCCATGTGGGGGCCGCGTGGCGGGTCTGGGAGGCATTTCGGGCGCGGCTTTCGCAGCGGCAGGAGGAGAGTTTCCGCGCCGGACTGGGCGCTGCGGACGAGATTGCCTGGGCTTGCCGCGGACCGCTGGCGAAGGTCTTTCAGAGGACGGCCACCGTGGTGCGTCCGGAGCCGGCCCTGGTCTACCTCAGCGGTGCCTCCAGTCCGGTGGCCCTGCAGCGCAATACCCGCTTCCTGGCGGAGTCCGTCCTGCGCCAATCCCTGACCGACGCCGCGAACGCTCTGCTGGAAAGATTACCGGTGCCGCTGATCGGCCTGCCCTGGCACGATATCTTTCACGCGCCTGGCATGACCTCGATCGCCCACGAGGCCGGGCACGTGGTGGAGGCGGATTTCAGCCTAACAGAAGGTTTGAACAAAGCGATTCAAGGCGCGGCCACGGCGACCGGTCTTGACGAGAAGGAATCAAAAACCTGGCTGGCCTGGAGGGCTGAGATCTTTGCGGACCACTTCGCCATACGCCACTGTGGCAGCGCCTTTGTCTCAATGCTGGGAGATGTGCTCTTGAATCATGCCAATGCCACAGGCCCGGAATACCCGCCGCATCCGTTGCGCATGGAACTGTGCTTCACCGCGCTGGAAGATATGGGCCACGCCAAGGCTGAAACGAGCCGGCTGCGCGACGAGTGGACGAAGGACTACCGCGCCCTCGTCAAAGCGCCTGCGGCGGGCTCTACTGCGGCGGCTGTCCTCCAGTCCAGGCTGGCTATGGCACCCTTCGTGGTCAAGGCTCTCGGTGACCTGCCCTTGACTGAGGCCATCACGCTGCGAGCGGCGGTCGATTTCACGCCGCAGAATCAGGAGCACGTTCAAAAACTGGCGGTGGCCCTGCTCAAGTACGAACGTCCGCCCCCCAACACTCCCGCCACCCACGTAGCGGCAGCGGCCCGGTTGGTTTTCGATCAGCAGCCCGGATTTTTCAAGGACCCCAGTGTCTCCCTCTCCCTCTGCGAAACCATGCTGAAGGGCACCGATGCCGGCCGCCGCCGCCGCTCGGGTCGCGCACGGGATGTACAGGCCGCGGCGGCACCCTCCCCTTCCAGAAGAAGGGGAGGCAGTGAGCCCAGCAGTCACAGCCCGCAGTTCACTGAAGGCCTGAACCTGGCGGGCGCCTGGCCCAAACTCTCCGACCTCTGACTTCGATGGCCCGCAAAGCCGCATCCAAAAAACCCAGCGCCGTCAAGCCTTCGAGCGGAAGCCCGAAGAAACCCAGTCGGCGTGCCAAATCCCCCAAATCCACCGCTAAGGCACCGAAGGCTCCGGGGCCGGGAAAAAACGACATTCGACAATCTCCCGTGCGTTTCGAGTGGATCGACCTAGATGGGCGAGTCCTGCCAGGCCCTGTCCATGTTTAAAGCCGAAGATGTGCAAATCTGCGTGCGGTGGACGGGTGATGAGGGCGAGAATTGGGCCGCGCGGATCATGCCTTGGGAGTTTCTCCTGGTACGGGCCGCCCATGAACTGGGGCTGACAAAGTCGCCTGTCTTTTTCCGCTTTCTGGACTGCGGGGCCAAGGATGCGCCCCCTGTCCCAGCGACGGCTCTGGCGGTGGTCAACCTGCCCCGGGAGACGGACCCCGCCTTTGTGAAATCGGCGGAGACGGAATGTGGGCTGGTCAAGGAACGCCTGGAAGAAGCGTCTCCGCCTCTCTTGTTCCGGCGCGTGCCCATGGCCACGGAGGATCTGCTGAACCGCGAGACGCAGAGAGTGGAGCAGGAACCACAAGGGTACCTTTTGCATTATATCGGACAGGAATCGGTCCAACCCAGCCCCACCGACCCCACAAAGGAATCCCAACAAGTCTGGCGTCCCTGTCCGGAGGAAGGCGGGGAATGGATCACCCTGGAAAAGGCCGGCCAGTGGCTGGGCACGGACCAGCGGTGGCCTCCGACTCTGGTCAGTCTTAGCTTCTGCAGCACCGGGCCACGTCTGGCCGCCCTGGCGGTGGCCCACGGCGCCCATGGCGCCATCGGCTTTCAAGACCTTGTCGCCAATGAACTATGCGAGAGTTTCTTCTGCATCTTTTATACGGAGTACAGCTCCAATGGGTGGGACTTGGCGGACGCTTTTCGCAAGACCATCACCGCGATCTCCGACAAGCTTCGCGGGACCGGCGTGATCCTGTGGAGCCGGCACTCGCTGCTGAACCCTGTCCCAGTCACCCTGGCGCAGCCAAATGCGCTGGAGCATCGCCCTGCTAACCCCGCGCTCGCGGCGGCCACCATCAATCCCCTCCCACCGGCGGCCGTGCCACTGACGATCGCGCCTCCACAGCTAGTTCTGTCTGCTCAGATCCGGGTGGAGGCCGTCGCCAATGCCGCCTTGAACTACTCGGTGTTGCACAATCAGCATTACATGCGCGAACTGAAAAACATGGAGGCCGGCCTGGGCTTGCTGCAGACCTTTAAGATCACCTCCCGCGCCAGCCCCACCACCCCCATTCCGATCGAGACTGAGGTGACGCTCTTTGTCGGTGACCAGCAGTGCTCATGGCGCAGCCGCATTGAACTGGACCAAAGCTCCAAGGATCTGCGCAATGAGGTCTGCATCCCTCTGACCTCCAATCTCACGCGCAGCCTGCGCGAGAGCCTCCGTTCCACCATGATGGTCAGCGTCTGGCATCTGGGAGACCTGCTGTATCAGCGCACCTTCCAGGTCAGCCTGCTGGCCATTGACGAATGGATCGACGATCGCGTCTGCCACATCTGGTTGCCGTCCTTTGTCCTGCCGCGGGATCCAGAGGTACTCAACTTGGTGCGTCTGGCCCGCCGCTGCCTCCGTGCCCTGCTCGACGACTTCACCGCCGCCTTTGACGGTTATCAAAGCGGCGATGCAGAATTGGTCGATCTGCAGGTGCAGGCCCTGTGGGCTACCATCGTCCAGGACTGGAACCTGGGTTACATCAATCCCCCCCCCACTTTCAGCGCCCGGTCCCAACGGCTGCGCCCGCCCACCGCCATCTATGCCGAGCGTGCAGGGACCTGCATCGACCTCGCACTGCTGCTGGCGGCCTGCATGGAGCACATCGGCTTGGAGCCGCTGCTCATGCTCTGTCCCGGGCACGCGCTGGTCGGATACTGCCGCACCGAGCGTCCGGACGGTTCTCCTGCAAACCCCTTTCGGCGTTTGTTTATTCCGGAAGACTCCAGCCGATACCAAGCCGCTAATAACTCTGTCCCAGCAGGCACCGCGAGCCTTAACTCTGACCTGTTCGACGACGCCAAAGGCTGTCCGTGGATCTTCGGCAAAGACTTCCTCGGCGCCATCCGCGACAAGCTCGATACCGGCGCGATCATGGCCGTCGAAGCCACGGGTCTGACCCGCAGCCTGCCCTTCGCCGAAGCCTTGCGCCTGGGCGCCAGCCACTTGTCCAACCCTCTCGAGTTTGACCATCTCATCGATGTCTACCACGCTCGCGTGCCGCCTAACAATGTGACACCACTGCCGATGGTGGCAGAGCGTTGAACCCGTTCCAGTCTTTTTCACTATGCCACGTCCTGTCCTCTTATTTGCCTTTGCCAATGACCGGACTGACGACGAGTCCTTTCTGCGCAATTTGACGGAAGAGCAGAAGGCGATCGAGGCAGTGCTGCGGCCCCGGCAACTGAGAGATTGGGATGTGAAGTTCGTCCCGGGCGTGACCGTGGCGGAGGTCTTTGATGTTTTTCAGCAGCCAGAGATCGAGGGGTGCATCACTCTCCTGCACTTTGCCGGGCATGCGGATGGCGAGGCACTCGTGATGGAGAGGGACGGACGTCAGATTGAGCCGGCGGGCAAAGACGGTTTGGCGGAGTTTCTGGGCGCACAAGAAGGACTGCGGGTGGTGTTTTTGAATGCTTGCTCAACGCGGAAGGTAGCGGAAGCCATGATCAAACAAGGCGTGCCGGCGGTGATCGCCACTTCCCGCGCCATCGACGACGAAGTCGCCTGTCAATTTGCCGTTCGTTTTTACACCGGACTGGCCGGTGGCCGCACGGTTGAGGAGTCGTTCAATGCGGCGGCCAATGAGGTGCGCACATGGCTGGGGGCCGCCTATGAGGAGGTCTTTCGCAAAGATGACGACGGCATGCGTTTCCCGGGCTGTGAGACTGAGATTCGCATTCTGGCGCAGAATCACGAGTGGCCCTGGCGTCTGCTGACCACAGAGGGCACCAGCGGCCTCCATGCGCGACAGTGGAGCCTGGCGCTGCATGATCCGCTGCTCGGCGTGCCATCGCTCCCACCTGGCCTGTCGGCACCCTCCAGTGACCGCTCTCCCTTTCGTGTGCTCGCGTGGTTTGAAGCATCGGACGCGCGTATTTTCTTTGGCCGCGGGCGCGATATTCGTGAACTCTGGCAGGCCATCGAGAACCCAAGTCAGGGCATCGTGCTGTTGCATGGTCCC
>JAPLUM010000496.1 GCA_026397605.1 Verrucomicrobiota bacterium
CCTTAAGGCTGGTTTCAGCCTTGTTGAAATGCTCGTCGTGATCGCCATCATCGGTATCATCGCCGCCATCGCCATCCCGAACATCGGTTCCATCAATAACCAAGCTCGTATCGCCAGCGGTCAGCGCAATGCTCAGTCCGTCGCTTCCATCCTGAACGCCGCAGCTGCTGCTGGCGTGCAATTGGCTGCTACAGACCTTGCTGGTGCAGCGGTCATCGACCTTGCTGAACTCGGCGTTACCCCAACAGACGGTGTCTTCAAGGACAAGAAATTCAGCGTGGGTGAAGTCGACAACGACGAAGAGCCAGTTGCAGCTCCTTACCTGAGCTACGTCGCTGCCCAGAACCAAGTGATCTACAACACTGCTGCAACTCCATATTCTTTCTAATTTAAGTTAGAAAGCACAGAGTTCATCAGTTCCTAGCCCGCCGAGTTGAATCTCGGCGGGCTTTTTTTATTGTATTGAGCGGGCTGATTCACAGCCGAAGCTCACTAACTTGATGGTTGGACGACTGAATTTGAACCACAGAGGCACAGAGCACACAGAGAATATTCCAATTCTGACCGCTGTGTGCTCTGTGCCTCTGTGGTTTTTAGTTACTCTCTTGTCCAAACCCAGCGCATGTCAACGAACACGGCACCAGACGAACTACCTCGAAGTTATCGTTCGTTTCGCTTTCGTCTGCCTTGGATTGCCATCTGTGAAATGAGAAGCTGTCCGTGAAGCGTGGTTAAATTGACAGGATTAACAAGATTAACAAGATTAACAAGATTAACAAGATTAACAGGATTAACAGGATTAACAGGATTAACAGGATTAACAGGATTAACAGGATTAACAGGATTAACAGGATTAACAGGATTAACAGGATTAAGCTCTGACCTGTAAATCATGTCTTTCTGTCCTCCTGTAAAATCATGTGCCTCATCGCCTGGACAAACTGTGAAGCATCCAAGAGTTTCTGGATCGATGAGCCACTGTTTTCTGATCTTTTACCGGCTACCTGCCAAAGTTACTCCCCGTTCTACATCCAACGCGCCGTGAATTGTCTGCTAGATCCCAGCTTCACCTTTGAGCCTCTTGCAAAACCGGGGGCATTCCTGCGCCTTAAATCAACCTTCTCGGGCCAGGAATGGCCCGCTAACCTGGGTTTTGCAAGAGGCTCCTTTAGCTGGGCATTCGCACCAAAAAACTGAAAGCATCCAAACAGATGGATTTACAATAATGAGTAGAATCAAGGAATGAAAATAGAACTGCGGCAACAAAATGTCATGAATTCGATTCAGAGGTTTCGTCACTTGTAGCTATGCAATGGCAGAATCATTGCCTTCGATGTCTGGTGATTATGAAAAATGTAAAAATAATGTTTGCAATGTAATTTATATTAACCATACTTACCATATTCCGGACAACGAGTCTCTTTGAGGTTCAAGTTCGGAAGTTAAAGACCAACAGCCCAAAACAAAAAACAACACTATGAAAAACATCAAAGTTAACTCCCTTAAGGCTGGTTTCAGCCTTGTTGAAATGCTCGTCGTGATCGCCATCATCGGTATCATCGCCGCCATCGCCATCCCGAACATCGGTTCCATCAACAACCAAGCTCGTATCGCCAGCGGTCAACGCAATGCTCAGTCTGTCGCTTCCATCCTGAATGCCGCAGCTGCTGCTGGTGTGCAGTTGGCTGCTACAGACCTTGCTGGTGCAGCGGTCATCGACCTTGCTGAACTCGGCGTTACCCCAACAGACGGCGTCTTTAAGAACAAAAAATTCAGCGTGGGTGAAGTCGACAACGACGAAGAGCCAGTTGCAGCTCCATACCTGAGCTACGTCGCTGCACAGAACCAAGTGATCTACAACACCACTGCAACTCCATATTCTTTCTATTTTAATTTAGAAAGCCCTGAGTTCATCAGATCCTAGCCCGCCGAGTTCAATCTCGGCGGGCTTTTTCCTTTTGATTAAGCTGCTTGTAAAATCTCCAGCAACTATCCTTTACGATTGGATGAGGAAGGCAGGAAGGCAGGAAGGCAGGAAAATCAGGCTTCCTGCACTCCTGCATTCCTGCTTTCCTTTTGATCTCGGGTTTGGGTTCTGGATCCTAGGTTTTGCAAGCCTCGACATGATCCACATCGGTTTTCTGAAAACCTGAGTTTAAAGATTCCTCAAAAGTAAGTGTCTAATAATAATTTAGATATACTTAACACTTGCAATTTAAAGCATTAGTTATAATTTCTGTATCTTATAGCTTATATTCTCTTTCGACCATGATGCCATTAATCCAGCAAATTCTCAGTGAGGCCGGTTGTGCTGATAACCCAGCTGTTATCGAAGCTGTGGATGAGGCTTGCTACAATCAGACTTCTTTTGTTGAAGCTGTGCTGGATGTGGAGGGAGTGAGGGAGCGTGACTTTCTCATGGCGCTGGCTAACACCTTGAATCTTCCTTGGTGGGAAGCTTCGGCAGATCGCCCGGCAGAGCCAGGACTGCGTCGTCATTTGCCTGCGGAGATTGCACTTCGGCATCGCTTGTTGCCGATCTTGTTTGAGGAGCCCAAAGAGGGTGATGAGACTTTAACAGAGACGCGTCTGCATTTGGCTACGTTTGATCCGCTGAATTTAGTGACGCATCAGCGTGTGGCCTCTGCGGTGAATTACACCATCGTCTGGCATGTGGGCCAGCGCACGCGCATCGCTGAAGGTCTGCAAAAGTTGTATGGTCTGGGTGCGGATACCTTTGAAAAGATCCTGCGTGGCCGTGCTGACTGGGGCAGTGAAGAGCTTGGTGATGAAGTGACTGTGCTGGATGGACCTGAGAATGAGGAAGCCAGTGTGGTGCGCTTTGTGAACCAAATTTTGCGTCGTGGCCTGGAGCAACGTGCTACGGATATTCATGTGGAGCCGCAGCAAGATCGGCTGCGCATTCGATATCGTATTGATGGCCGTCTGGAAGAACTCGCGGTGCCTGAGAATATCAAGTCTCTGCAATCCAGCGTGATCGCTCGACTGAAAATCATGGCTCGTTTGGACATCGCAGAAAAGCGTTTGCCTCAAGATGGTCGTATCAATTTAGAATTGGATGGTTCGCCGATTGACGTTCGTGTGGCGACGATCCCTAGCGTCGAAGGTGAGTCCGTTAGCTTGCGTCTCCTGGCTCAGCAGGCGGTCACCATCGATCGTCTGGGCATGACAGACAATGTGCGTCCCGTGGTGGATGAGTTATTGAAGCTGCCGAATGGCATCATCCTCATCACTGGCCCAACGGGTAGTGGTAAAAGTACCACGCTGTATGCCTATCTCACGGAGCTGAATCAAGCCCATCGCCGTATCGTCACGATTGAAGATCCGGTCGAATACAAGATGCCTGGTGTGGTGCAGATTGCTGTGAAGCCAGAGATTGGACTGACCTTTGCCACTGGGCTGCGCAGCATTTTACGCGGTGATCCAAACGTCGTTATGATCGGAGAAATGCGTGATTTGGAAACAACTGAGATCGCCATCCGTGCGGCATTGACGGGGCATCTGGTGCTCAGCACGCTGCATACGAATGACGCCATCGGCGGCATCACTCGTCTCGTCGATATGGGTGTGGAGCCGTTCCTGGTTTCCAGCGCGGTTCGCGCCTTCTTTGCTCAGCGCCTGGTGAGAAAGCTGTGCCCTGCGTGCAAAAAGCCTGCTGAGGTGGAGCGCTCGTATTTGGAAGGCATCAATTTCCCCATCGGTGTGGCGGGCACGATCATGCGTGCTAACGGCTGTGAAGCCTGCCGTGGCAGTGGTTATCAAGGACGGCTCTCCATTTATGAAGTGGTGCTGGTCACTCATGCACTTCAGAATCTCATCAATGCTCGTGCCAATCCTGAAGAGCTGCATCGTCAGGCCATGAATGACGGCTTTATCCCGATGCGCGGCTATGGCTTCCAAAAAGTGCTCTCTGGAGAAACCACCATCGAAGAGGTGCTCAGCGTGACGGCCATGGATCGCAAGGCTGAGGACATTGTCTCAACGCGGCCTGCGGCTACGAAGCTCAAGCACGCCGCTTAAAACTTAACCACTTTCACCCATGCCCACCTTTGCCTACAGTGCTCATAGTCCCAGCGGAGTCATCTCCGGTGAGATCGCGGCGGCTGATCGTGCCGACGCCATGTCGCTGCTGGGTAAAAAAAGGCTGAGCCCGTTCAAGCTGGAGCAGGCAGGTGCTGCTGGGCAAGCCGCACGCGCAGCGGCTAAAGAGGCCTCGATCACCGCAGCAACGGGTCCGATTAAACTCAAGTCGGCGCAGGTGCTCATGTTTGTGGAAGAGCTTTCAGATCTTCTGAGTGCAGGCATTCAGTTGGAGCCCGCACTCGCTACCATGGAGCGTCGCCGTGAACTCTCTGGCGTGAAGACACTGGCCACAGCACTGCGCACGAAGGTGCGTGATGGTCTGCCTTTCTCAAAAGCCGTGGCGGCTACCAGCCCAAGCTTTGGCAATCTTTTCTGTGCTCTCGCCAATGCAGGTGAAGCCAGCGGTTCTCTACCTTCTATTCTGAAGCGGCAGGTCGAGTACCTGCGCTCTCTATCCGCCTTGCGGAGTAAGGTGCTCTTTGCGCTAATTTATCCAGCTTTCCTTGTCGCTGCCGCTATCTCCGTGACCTTGCTGTTTGTGGTCTATCTCATTCCGCAGCTCATGGAGCTGATGGACAGCACCGGTGGTTCTCTGCCCATGGCGGCTCAGATGATCCTGAAATTCAGTGATGTCATCAAGAGCATCTGGTGGATGATTTTGATGGGAATCATCGCCATCTTCATCGTCATCAAATCCTGGCTGAAGCGTCCCGAATCGCAGATCCCTTGGGCGCGTTTCAAGCTGCGTCTGCCCTTGTTTGGCGAGATCTTAAAGACACGTTATTATGTGCAGTTCCTGGAGACCATGGCGAATCTGTTGGGTAATGGACTGCCCATGGTTCAGGCCATGCAGCTGACCCAGCAGGCTATTGAAAATCCGTATTTCAGGCAGCAGTTTGATCAGGTCATGGGACTCGTTGCAGAGGGCATGAGTCTGTCCCGTGCTCTTGAGCGCAGTCAGATGTTTCCAGCACTCCTTCTGGACATGGTGAACGTCGGCGAGCAAACCGGCGATATGTCGGCTGCTCTGGGCAAGTCTGCTGAACGTTTTGATCGTGAGTTGGGAAAGAAGATCGAGAAGCTCACTGCTTTGGCGCAGCCCGCCATCGTCTTTCTCATGGCCGGACTCGTTGGCGGTATGGCCTACCTCATGATGACCGCCATCTTCCAAACCATTGGAAACATTAGCAAATAAACAGAATCCAAACTCAACACAGACCATGAAAAACATCCGCATCCACACACCGCGTAAAAACAGCGGCTTCACCCTCGTCGAAATCATGCTGGTTCTCGGCATCATCGCTCTGCTTGTCGGCGCAGGCATCTACTCTTTGGGAGATGTCACCAGCTCAGGCAAGCGCACACGCGCTAAGGCCGACCTCAATACTCTGACTGCCGCACTACGCGGTTATGAAGTGGATAACACCTTCCTGCCAACCACCGAGCAGGGCTTGATGGCCCTTGTCACAAAGCCAGCCTCACGTCCAGCTCCGCAAAACTGGGTCAATAAGATGAAGAAGATGCCTCTGGATAGCTGGGGTAACCCCTATAACTACCGCCGTCCAGGAGCCAAAGACAAAGGTGGCTTTGATCTCTATTCATCAGGCCCAGATGGTCAGCCTGACACGGGTGACGACATCGGCAATTGGGACCTGTGATCAGCCTTCGGTTAAAATGACGAAGGCTTAAACCCGAATGACGAATTTACGAATCAGCACGAAAGCAACGGACCCCGCTCCCTTCATTGGACGCGGGTTTTCCCGCATTCGTCATTCTGGCTTCACGCTAGTAGAGATCTGCATCGCCATGGGGCTGTGCATGTTGTTGCTCGGCATCGCCACGCTTTCCTTCACGGGGATTCAGGATGAAGCTAGACTGAAGCGCGCTGCTTCGGAGATCGAAAGCACGGCTCGTCAGACCCTACAGGAGGCCGTCATGAGTCAGCGTCTGATTGAGCTGGCTCTGGATGGATCACTGGGTGGTGAGGGTGGCCAGGTGCAGGTGAAGCGTGTCGGTGATAAAGCTTTTCGTAAGGCCAATAAAGGAGAGACCTGGGAGTTCAGTCCCACGGGTATCTGTGAGCCGATCGAAGTCCGTGTGACCAACTCTGGTGGCATCATTGAGCTAGCCTTTGACCCACTCACGGCCTGTGCCGTGCGTAAAAACGTGATCGTGAATGGCTGATATGAAAACACGCCTATCCATCCATCCCAAAGGCTTTGCGCTGCTAGAGATCCTCATGGCCATGGCTTTGTTTAGCATCGTCGCTGTTGGTATGACGAAGGCCTTGGATCAAATTGCGCAGACGACCAAGCGTTCACGTCAGGAAGCTCAGGTGCTGCGCGTGCTTGAGTCTGTTTTGGCGGAGGTGTCTCATCAGCCAGAGTTAAAAGCACGCAGTGTGATTTTCCCAAAAACTGCCGATGGCGTGGATGCTAGCGCTGCCATTGAAAAGGTGCGCCTCTTCACTCAAGACAAAGTCGAGCTGACTTCCATGTTCCGCGTCCGCGCCGAGGCCTGGCTGGCTGAAGGCAGTAAACACAGCCTGAAAAGGCAAATGGAGACCTATGTTTATTCACCCAACAGCCCCTAACAACATGAGATCATTGGTCTCAGACTCTAGGTTGGCCACGGGCCGATCTGGGTTCACCTTGATCGAGGTCATCCTCGCCATGGGACTGATCGGCGTTTTGATCGGTGGCGTTTACGGCATCGCCAATGGGGCGCTTCAGCTTGGCATGTCGATGAACCAATCACGCATCAGCGAAACTCGCTTAACCAACTTCACTGCCGCCTGGCGTGATTATTTAGAGAATCTGCCACCCAACATTCGCTTTGGTTGTGGACTGCAAAAGGTGAAGCGTGGTGCGGGTGGTAATCTGCTCATCGAAGGTGGTCAGGTACCCTTCATCTGGACTCAGCATGTGCGCTTGGCAGATGCGGTGGAGTTTGCCGTCGTGCGCGGAAAGGAAACCGGATCTCTGCAGCTCAATGTTAGACATCTGAAACGACTGGAAAAGCCCAACACCTTTGATGCCTATGAAGACATCGCCGAGTTGCCATTGCTGGTAGGATTAAAAGAATTTCGCTGGGATTTCTATGATCCCGAAAAGAAGCGCTGGTTCACCACCTGGGACCCCGAGAAACGCCCTGCGCCACCCTTGTTCATGCGACTGCATTTTCAGTTCACCAAAGATCCACGCCCTTATGAATTCACGTATTGGATCGCCAATGACCTGATGCCACCAGGGGCACAGCAACAGCAAGCACCTCAAGCTCCGACTGCAATCAAAGGCTAATGAAACACCTCACTCCATCCCTCCATCTTCAGAAAGGCTCCGCGCTCATCGCGGTGTTCTGGATGATCGCGGTCATGGGCATGGTGGTCTTTGCTGGGGCAAAAGCATTGGACGCAGATACACGCGCCACACGTGCTCTTCGTGGCCGGACCTTTGCCAAACGCTTGGCGCAAATGGGTCTCGAAGTCGCCCGGCATCCGGTCATTCAGATGGACGATGGTTTGCTGCACTACACCAGTCCAGATGGAGGCGGCTATGATGTGAAGCTGACCACTGAGGAGGCGCGGCTGAACATCAATGTGTTGCTTGCCAGTGGAGATAAAATTTTGCTACCACGCCTACTGGCCTCCTGGGGCCTAAAGCCCAAGGAGGTATCAGCCCTGCATGATGCTCTGCGGGACTGGGTGGATGCTGACGATAAGCTCAGTCTGAATGGTGCTGAAAAGCGTGCGTATGAAAAAGCAGGCATGGATGGTATGCCGTTTAATCACCCCTTTAAAGAGATCGAAGAAATGCTCATGGTTCGCGGCATGCCTCAGTTGAATGTGATGCGTCCAGACTGGCGGGAATGGTTCACTGTGCATGGAGATGGCCGTGTGGATGTGAATGATGCTCGGGCAGAACTCATCGCACTCATCGCCAATGTGCCGGTGGCGCGTGTGACGCCTCTGCTGACTCTGCGCGTCGGTACTGGAT
>JAPLUM010000490.1 GCA_026397605.1 Verrucomicrobiota bacterium
GCACCTGAGCGAAGGGCAGTAAAGACCTTGTCTGGATTGTCATGAATGGTAAGTACCACAAAGGCGGTATTCCTCATGCGTGGTGAAAGCTGGCGAATCAGCTCCATGCCAGAGACTTTTGGAAGTTCGAGATCGACAACAACGACATGCGGTTTGCTATCGATGATTGGCTTCACCGCTTCTTCCGCTGTTTCCCATGCGCCGACGAACTCAAAGCCGTTGGCCGGCTTCTGAATAAGTTTTTTCATGAAGAGCCGCAGAGTCGCATCATCCTCCACGACGGCGACGCGGAGTGTTTTTAAGGCGGGTGTTTCACTAGCAGATTCGGACATGCCGGAAACTAACGGCAGGGGAGTTCACTTGGACAAGGTATTTTTTGCAGCTTGCCTCTCCAGAGGCGAGATGGGTGTCTCCATGCTCACTTCCAACTACTGGGTTTTGTTCATTGCCCTGGAGACTTCAATCTCGGCTTTGGAAAGCCGAGCTACGGGTTGTCATCAGCGAATCTGCGGTAGCAGCGGCTCTTTGATGAAGGGGCCGACGTTGGCGCTGGTCCAACTGGAGACGGCTCCTTGAAGGAAAGCGTTGATCGCAATGTTGACCAGTTCTTCTGCGCGCGCCCAAGGGCGGTCGGCAATGTAAACGATATCCTTGGGTTCCAAGCGGAAGCCTTTGCTGCGTGCAGTCATGATGTCGTTCATATCGACGACGATTCGTTCAGGTTTATCCAGAGAGCCTCGAATAACGAGGATGCGCTGCGTGTAGGCTTTCGCAGTGAATCCGCCAGCCAGTGCAACAGCGCTATGCACGCTGGTGTGTGCAAGGAGGCCCTGGGTGCCCTGCATTTTCACGTCGCCTAGGACATAGATTTCGTTGGAGTTGGCGGAGGGAAAGTAAACGTAATCGCCGGGCTCAATGGCTGCATTTTGAGACATGTCTCCATTCAGGAAGAGTGCTTCCAAATTTAAGGGAAGGCGCTGCTGACCACGCATGACAAAACTGCGGCCGAGATCGGCAAGTTCAACGGTGTTTTGCTGAAAAAGGCCGGTTTCGAGTCCACCAGCTTCGGCCACGACTTCGAGCAATGACATGGGCCGGTCGAGATTGATGGCACCTTTTTTCACGACTTTGCCTAGCACATAGACTTTGCGACTCTGGAAAGTATATGGGGTGACAACGACCTTCGCGCTGCGGTAGTAACGACGGAGTGCGGTGGTGAGCTTGGCACGGAGTTGATCCACGGTGAGCCCGGCGGCAATGACATCACGGGCCTGCAAGTACGTAAGTCGGCCATCTGGGCCAATGGTTATTTCTTTGCGCTCATGACCTTCAAATCCGGGCATATTGATGTTCACGGCATCACCTGGGCCGAGTAGGAGAATTTCGCCTGCGTTCAGCGTGCCCATGCCAAGCATCAGAAGCGCGGCGAATTTGGCCAGCGCAGCCGGTTTAAGGTTAGGAGCATGCTCAAGCAAGGCGGCGACGAGGCGGCAACCTGCATGCTTGTAGAGAAATAGAGCGTCCTGCACTCGGCTCACAAGCGAACCCGCGCTGGAGGCCGTCCATAGGAGATTGGGTAGGCTTTCGGAGATGACGAGTGCCTCAGGCTCATGCATAGACGGCAGCACGATGAGAATGAGTGTGTTTGTGAGACGTCTCCAGCGCGCTATCGCGAGCGCCCACTGACGGCGTTGGGTAGTGTCCCAGGTCCAGGTGGCATCAATGTGGATCTCTCCCATTTCATCAGGACTCATGCTGAGATGACGGATAAGTGCCTCTGGGTTTGCCACAGCGCTACTGAGGGCGATGCTGTTGGCTGATTCATGCGTGGTAATGATGATAGAGCTCATACCACGGCGCAGCGCGGCCTTGCCGAGACGGGCGGCCATGGTGCTGGCAGCTTCTGGCGCAGCATCATGCAGCAGCCCACACAGAGTGGCCTCCCCGGTATTCATGGAAAGCATGGGCTGCAGGCGTGTCCAAACACGGAAAGCCCAGGCGGATTCACTCTCCACCCATGACTCCGTATCCGCTGCGAGGCTGCCGATGACGGGCACGCCCGTGGCGCGGCGGAGATCTCCAGCCGTGACGAGACGTGGATCGAGTAAAGTGAGAACAATGAGCGTGACCGCCACCAGCCCGCAGCCGCCCACGAACCCGCCGATGCCAGCCATCATGATTTTTTTAGAGGGCGACGTGGTGCTCACATCCTGCGGGCGGGCCATGGAAAAGAGCTTGAAGTAACCATGGGCATTCTCCTCATGTAGCGCGGCTTCACGCTGGCGTCCGGTTAGCAGGCTCAGTGAGGTTTGCAGCGCCTGCTGGCGGGTTTTGATGCGGGCGTATTCCATGGCCTTGCGCGGTAGCTGGGAGAGACGCTCATTAAGCTTCGTGCGCACAGCTTCCAGCTTGGTCAGCTGCTCACTGATGACTTCTTTGTCCGACCGCAGGCGCACGAGTTCGAGGTATAGACTCTCGGCCACATTGCTTTCGCCGGGCTTTGGCGGTGCATCAGCACGCGGCCCAGCTTTGGCGATGGCCTGCTCCAGAGTGGCCAGCTTTTCCACGGCCTCGATAACAAAGGGATGCTCGTTCGTGTAGCGCACACGAAGGTTGTCGAGCTCACGGCGTGCATTATCCACGAGGGCGGCTCCTGTATCCACTTTGGAGAGTTCTTTTTGCACCCCCTGGATGCGCAGATCGAGCGTCTCGTGATCGAGCTTGAGAGTTTCATACTTGAGCGAAAAGTTCCCAAGCTCGCCCAGCCAAGCATCCATCTGCTTTTCGGCATCCAGAAGCTGTGCCTCACGACCATACTCGAGGAGTTCCTGGTTCACGGCGAGCAGATCGGTATCCGCGCGCTCCATCTGCTTCTGGAGAAAGGTCTTCATCTGCACGGCATCGCCACGCTGGAGGTCCTTCGAGAGCTGGATGACCTCCCCCACATAAGCTTGGAGCATTTCCAGCGTAGCCTCCGGGGAGTGATCAGAAGTCATGCTAATGTTGAGAATGTCCGTGTTCCTTTCTGCCGCGATGACGAGGCCGGATCGCAAATAGCGCTCGCTGAAACGGTCACCAAGTCGGAGCGCCGCAGCCTCGGCAACAGCTCCCGAGTGCATGAGTGAACTGAAGGTAGTGATGGAAAGCTCATTGGGCTGAAAGGTCTCTCCTGACTCCGTCTGGCGAAAAGGGGCGGCGATGCTCTGCTTGATGATCTGCGCCTTGGCAGAGTGCAGTGTCTCAAATTTCATCATACCCACTGATGCCAAAAGGCCGGCGCAGACCACACCTGCGAGGACCATGAGCAGCCACCGTCGCACAAGCGTATCCACGAGTCGTAGGGGATCGAATGGCAGCTTTAACGCGCTAGGCGTTGCCTGTGGCGCGGCTTCCTCTTGGGTGGGCTCAGCTCTGGTGGATTCAGCGGGGGCTTTGATCAACTCTGGCGCGGGGCGCGCTACTGCGGATGTCTGTAAAGGCGTGGCAAACTGGAATTCGTTGGCACGAGGCCAGCCGCGCTTACGATTGATCGCCTCTAAGCTAAAGGGAGCGTTTGGCGGATTGTTCATGACGAGGCGGGCAGAAAGGAATGGATGTGATATTGACGGTAGTTGTCACAGAGCACCTCGTGCAGCACGACGTCGCTCACAGTAGCGAGATTCAGCGCCCAGGCGTGCTCCATGGCGAGTTTGGCGAGGCGATTGATCTCACGCGGCACGCCTTGGGAAAATAGATGCAGCATGGCCGCTGCATCGGCAGTGAAGAGCTGTCCGTCCTCATGGCCTGCGGCCCGCAACCGATGCTCCAGATAGCCTACGGAAGAGTCTGCGCAGAGCGGAGTGAGATGAAAATGGAGGCCAATACGCTGACAGATGGATGGCGCGGCCTGGACTTTCTCTCGAAGATCTGGCTGGCCCATGAGGATGAGGCTCAGGAGAGGGCGTCCATTACCCCGAGTTCTCGCAAACAGCAACAAGATATTCAGCTGGATCCAGCGCCTGAGAAAGCAGCGCGGCAGTGAGGGTCTTGCCGCAGCCGATCTCACCAGTGAGCATGCCCAGATTCATCGTGCGCTCGTGGACAAGGTAAAATAGCCTTTCCAGAGCCTCAGAGTGCTGAGGGCTGCGAAAGTAGAACCTCGTGTCCCAAGTTGCCTCAAAGGGCTTCCTGAGCAGATTCCAGTGTTGGAGAAAATCATTCATAGTGACATGCGAAAGGTGTCTTGCACCCCTTGATAAACAACCCCCTCAACTGCGGGAGAATTAGCGATCATCAGCCCCGCCCGCCCAGAGGGACAGCATCTTCATGGCGCATTGCCCCCAGTCAAAGCGCTGCGCATTCCGCAGTCCAGACTGCACGAGCCGCTCACGCTTTTGCTCATCCGTAGCCAGACGGCTGAGAGCCTGCGCGATGTCATCCACCTGCTCGGGATCGACGATGTGGGCGGCATCTCCGACGACCTCGTCCAATGCCCCACGCAGGGAGCTAATAACCGGGCATCCGCAGGCCATGGCTTCCACTGGCGGAAGCCCGAAGCCCTCAAACAAAGATGGATAGACCATGCACCCCGCCGCGCGATAGAGATCCGGCAAGGCCGCATCCTCAACGAAGCCTGTAAGCACAATCTCCGCTGCATGTGGGGAGGCCTTGGCTGCCGAGTGAATGTGCTCGGATCCGTGCCAGTCCCCGCCAGCCAGCATGAGCTTCCACGGTGAGCCTGTTGCATTTTTAAAGCGACTGAACGCTTCGATGAGCCGCACATGATTCTTTGCTGGATGCTCCAACCGTGAGACATATAGGAAAAAGGGCTCATCAATGCCCCAACGCTGCCGGGCCTTCTCCCGGGCTGCCACGTGA
>JAPLUM010000723.1 GCA_026397605.1 Verrucomicrobiota bacterium
ACGAACCTACTCATGCGGGTGGCCTTTCTAGAGACGATGAAGCCTGGACTCAGTGAGCGTGAAGGCTATGAACTGGGCAAGAACATCCAAGACTGGATGCTCGATGTCAGCTCGGGGCGCATGACCTTTGCTACCACGGTCACGCCCACATTGGTGCTGCCGCGCACAGAAGCTTGGTATGTGGCGCGCGATACCACGGGCAATGCAGGGGACGTGCTGATCGATGCGCGTGCGACTGCCAAGTTGGCTGGATTCGACACAGCGAACTATGACTTTGATGCAGTGATTTACTCGGGCGGCCCCGGCAGTTTCGGCGGTCAGGCAGCGGTCGGCGCGAAGGATTGCTGGCTCAAATCTGGCACCAGCACGGGCACAGCTTGTCACGAGTATGGGCACAACTTTGGCCTGTGGCACGCGAACTACTGGAGCACCTCGAATGGCTCGGCCATCGGTGGAGGTGCGCACATCGAGTATGGTGATTTCTTTGACACGATGGGCAATGCCGCTGCTGGAGACTACCAGTTCAATGCCTGCTTCAAGAACATCCTGAACTGGCTGCCGCTCATTCACACCCACGAAGTCAGCGCGAGCGGGACGTATCGCATCCATCAAGTGGATCAGCCCGCGCAGGATAGTCATTGGCGTTATGCACTGAGATTAAAGAAGGACTCCACTCGCAGTTACTGGGTCGAGTATCGGCAGAAGTTTCTCTCGAACATAGGCATCCAAAATGGCGTGCTGTTGCACTGGAGCGGTTGGGCTTCGAGCGCGGGCGGCACGCATTTGCTTGACGCCACGCCGAGCTCTAGCTCTGGCACGAACGACGCTGCCTTGATGATAGGCCGGACGTTCAGCGACTATGAAAGCGATCTGCACATCACACCTGTGGCGAAGAATAGCACGGTGCCGCCGAGCATGGACATGGTCGTCAACATGGGGCCGTTCCCTGGCAATACAGCGCCGAGTGTGGCGGTCAGTGCGAGCACGTTGAGCGTTGCTGCGCTGACCAATGTCACGTTCACCGCTTCCGTCATCGATGCTCAAGGCGATGCATTGAGTTATGCGTGGGACTTTGATCGTGATCTCTCGGGCATTGCATTGCCGGGCATCACGAACGCGGCCACCGCAACTTATCAATGGAACTCCATCGGCCTGTATCGCGTGCGCTGTGTGGTGTCGGACATGAAGGGCAAGACCGGCAGTGCATCCGTGGTCGTGCAAGTCGGCAATCCAACGATGTATCGCATCAGCGGCACCATCACCTCCGCTGGGCAGCCCGCGGCGGATGTGCGCGTGAGCAATGGTGGCTCTGGCTCGACCTATCGTGATGCTGTCACGGATAGCGACGGCACTTACACGCTGCCGGTGTATGCGGGCAATTATACGCTCACTGCTTTGGGCTATGGCTACGCCTTTGCCACGACCACTCGCAACGTGACTGCCAACGTTAGTGGCGTTGATTTCGCAGCCACTGAACTTCCGCGTGTGAGCCTCACCGCGCTCGATCCCAACGCGACCGAAGGCGGCGATACCGCAGCCTTCCGCATCACGCGAACCGGCAACACACTGGGGCCGCTGACGCTGCGTTTGTTCGGCACACGCGGCACCGCGATCAAGGGCACAGACTACACCTTCGCACCGAACACGACCGCCAGCGGCAGCTACCTCTACGTGGATATCCCGAGCAATCAGAGCCAGCTCGACATCACCGTCACAGCGCTCGCGGATGCATTGGCAGAGAGCTTTGAAACGGTGACGCTAGAACTCGCACCCAACATCACTTATGCCATCACTGGAGCTGCCGCCACGGTCACGCTGGCTGACACAAACAGCGCTTTGCCACTCGTCACTCTGAGCGTCACCGACCGCGATGGCATCGAGAGCGGTGACGTTGCACAAGTCGTCGTGCAGCGTGTGGGCGACACCGCTAGCCCACTGAATGTGCAGCTCGACATCACCGGCACGGCGACCAATGGCGTCGATTACAATCTCATCCCCACCGTGGTCACAATCCCTGCGAACGCATCGAGCCTCACGCTGCCGATCACGCCGATTCAAGATACGCAGGCTGAGGCTTTGGAGACCATCAACTTCAGCATCAGCAATGATGCGGCCTACGTGCGGCCCACGTTGATCGCCTCCTACACGGCTGCTATTTACTTGTTCGATGATGATGCTGCGGTCGTCACAGTCGTCGCCACGGACAACGCTGCGGCAGAGGCTGGCAATGATCCTGGTGTGTTCACGTTGAGCCGCACCGGCGACATCACATCGCCGCTCAATGTGCTTTACGGGCTCACCGGCAGCGCCTTGCATGGCGTGGACTATGGACGACTCACCGGTGATGTCACGTTTGCCGCAGGCAGTCGCACCGCTACAGTGATGATCACGCCAGTGAACGACACGATGGGTGAGCCTGCACAGACCGTGGTTTTGCAAATCCGCAGCGGTGGCACCTACGATGCGGGCACGCCGAGCAATGCGACCATCACCATCACGGACAATGCAGACTTGCCGAGTGTCGCGCTCGACGTGATGGCCGCTCCAGCCGTGGAAGGCGGTAGCGCAGGCACCATCCGCGTCACCACGACAGGAACTGGCGCTGGAAACATCACGGTCAACTACACACTGACCGGCACCGCGACAAATGGCACCGATTACACCTCACTCAGCGGTACGCTCAGCATTGCGCGCAATACCACGGCTACCCTGAGCATCGCACCGATTCAAGACTCGCTCAATGAAGGAACCGAAACCATCACGCTCACGCTGACACCTGATCCAGCTTACACGCTCTCGGTTGATTCGAGTGTGACGCTGATGCTGCGGGACGATGAGCTGCCTCAAATCAACATTTCCGGCCCCAACAACATTTGGACCGAATCTCCCGGCGCTTCGATTGGCTTCTACATCTCG
Organism: Verrucomicrobiota bacterium; assembly: GCA_026397605.1. Taxonomy (GTDB): domain Bacteria; phylum Verrucomicrobiota; class Verrucomicrobiia; order Verrucomicrobiales; family Verrucomicrobiaceae; genus Prosthecobacter. Next base: position 2,917 of record JAPLUM010000723.1, read on the forward strand.
CGCACTGGATCAACGACGAACGCGCTTACGGTCAACTGCACACTCGCAGGCACAGCCACCGCTGGACTCGATTTCACTTGGGCTAGCAGCAGCGTGACGATTCCCGCTGGCGCAACGGGCGCTTACCTCAGTGGATACCTGTTGTCGGACACACTCGCCGAGGGCACAGAGACCCTCATTCTCAACCTCGCGCCGGGCACGGGCTACAGCGAAGGAATCGCATCGGCCACGGGCTACATTTACGATCAAGACAGCGCGGCTACATCCAGCCTTGTTGGTTTCAGCGCAGCCACGAGCAGCATCTCCGAAGGCGCAGGCACGGTGCTTATTCCGGTCGCACTTGATGCACCCGCAGCCACCGCGGTGACGGTGGCCTACAACGTCAATGGCGGCACAGCGACTGGTGCTGGTATCGACTTTGCACTTAGTTCTAGCGTGCTCACCTTTGCTCCTGGAGAGACGTCGAAAAACATCTCTTTGGTCGTGACTGACGATCTCATTGATGAGCCAGATGAGACACTCGTCATCACGCTCACACCAGCGACAAACGCTCACTTCGGCATCTCCACGCAGACCGTCACCGTCACTGACAACGATGCGCCGCCGCCAGTCACTTTAGGTTTCGCGGCAGCCACCAGCAGCATCTCCGAGGCTGGTGTCAGCGCTACTGTGCCTGTCGCATTGAGTGCTGCCCAAGCCAGCGCCGTCTCCGTGAACTATGCCGTCACTGGCGGCAGCGCCACGAACGGCACCGACTACACAGTCAGCGCAGGCACACTCACCTTTGCTCCGGGTGAAACGACGATGCTCATCCCAATCAGCATCATCGACGACCTACCCCTTGAGTCGAATGAAACGATCTTACTCACTCTGAGCAGTCCGACCGTGGCCACACTCAACGCGAACCTAACCCACACACTCACCATCCTCGATAACGACACCGTTACACTCAGCATTGTCGCTACCGATGCTAGTGCGGGTGAGCCTGCCGACACGGGAACCTTCACCATCACTCGCACCGGTTCTACCGCCTCCGCCCTCACTATCAATCTTACCCGCAGCGGCACTGCAACGAACGCCACGGACTACAGCAGCATCGCCACCACAGCGACCATTGCCGCCACTCAAACGCAGACCACGATAACCGTCACACCCATTGATGATCTCGTGCGTGAGGGCAATGAAACCGTCGTCCTCACGCTGGCCTCGGGCAGTTATGTGATCGGCTCCCCGAGCAGCGCTACGGTCACGATCACGGATGACGAAGCGTTGCTCTCCATCACTGCTAGCGATGCCAACGCGGATGAAGCGGGCGATGCAGGCGCGTTCACGCTTTCACGAGTGGGTCCGACGACGAGTAGTCTTTCCGTCAACGTTACGCTCAGCGGTACCGCGAGCAGTGGCAGCGACTACGTTGCCATTACTGTGCCAGTAGTCATCCCAGCGAATAGCGCGACTGCGATCATCGACGTCACACCCGTGAACGACAGTACGCCTGAGCCAAGCGAGACCATCATCGCCACCATCACAACTGGGCCTTATGGTATCAGCGGACTGAGTGCAGCCACCGTCACCATCACCGATGATGAGCCATTCCTCAGCGTCACGGCCAGTGATGCCAATGCGCGGGAAAACGCCGATGCAGGTGCATTCACCATCACTCGCACAGGCAGCATCACGAACAGTCTCGCGGTGAACGTCACGCTCAGCGGCACCGCCACGAATGGCACCGACTACACCACAATCACCTCGCCCATCACCATTCCTGCTTTGCAAAACAGCATCATCGTCCCGCTCAACACGATCAATGATGCCACGCAGGAAGGCTACGAGACTTCGACACTCACGCTCAACACCAGCGCGGCCTACACACTCACCAGCACGATCACCGCCAGCATCAGCATCCAGGACGACGACATCAACAACCCACCTGTCATCACCGTCACCTCGCCGACCAATCGTAACATAGCGCTCACCAACACCGTCCATGGCCTCATGATCGAAGCCACCGTGGTGGATGACATTGGACCTGTTACGAATGCTTGGAGCGTCGTCAGCAGCCCTGCTGGCAGCACGGTCACGTTTGACAACAACACCTCGCCCACCACCGGCGCGCGATTCTCCGCGCTGGGCACTTACTTGCTCCGACTCACCGCCAGCGATGGCACGCTGCAAGCCACGTATGATTTACACATCGCCATCGGCTCCCCGATCGGTGGGGCAATCACCGCTGGCGATGTCGGCATCTTTGATCCTGGCAGCGCCGCTGGCAGTTATAGCGTCAATGGCACCAGCATCACCATGAGCGGCTCAGGCACTGGGCTCACCAACGATGCCACGGATGGCTTTTACTTCCTGCGCCAAGTCACCACAAGCAATGCGCTGGATGTCATCGTGCGTGTCGATTCCATCACTGGCGGCGCTAACGGCAACGGACGCGCAGGCATCATGTTCCGTGATGGCACGGGCAGCGGCGACTTCTCTGCCTTCATCGGTCTTACCAACAACGGTCGCCTCTACTGGCACACGCGCCTCAGCCCGAACCAGAACGCAACCATCGTCTCCACCAACAGCATAAGCGCCCCGCGCTACCTGCGACTCACTCGCACAGGCGACACCACATTCTCCGCCTACCATTCAGCGGATGGCATCACCTGGTCCACCGCCATGACCGCCACGGTCAATACCGTGAACCTCATGACGGCGGGGTTAGCCGTAGCCAGTGCTAACACCAGCGCCCTCACCGCCACCTTCACCAACGTCAGTCTCCCACTCAATGACAACCGCGGCCCCGTGCCCAATGCTGGCGTGGATCGCAGCGCACGCATCAACGCAACGGTTACGCTCAGCGGCTCTCGGCCTGATGACGCCAAGCCCCTCGTCCCAGGTTTCGTCAGCTCACAGTGGGTGAAGATGAGCGGACCAGGCACAGCCACCGTTGCCGATCCCGGATCTGCCAGCACCACAGCTACCTTTAACCTGCCCGGCAGCTATACCATGCGCCTCGTCGCTAACGACGGCGAAGTGAAGACCTATGATGAAATGGTCGCCACCATCACGCAGGATATCCTCAACCTCTCCATCATCCCTGGCAATCCCACGCCCAATGAGGTCGGTAATGCGGCACTCTACGTCGAGATCACGCGCACCGCGCCCACAGTCAATGTCTTCGTGCCAATCACCCTCACCGGCACTGCCACCGCCGAAGTTGATTATGAGTGGCCCACCACACGGCAGTTCTTTCTGCAACTCAGCACCGCAGCCTATGGCTCGTGGGACATGTACACTGACAACCTTGTAGAGGGCACTGAAACTGCCACGCTGACCATGCTCCCTGGCCCAGAATACACACTCGGGCCGAATAGCTCCATCACTTGGGACATCCTGGATGCCCCCGTCGTCACACTCACTGCCACGGCACCGCTTGCCAGAGAAAATGGACCCGTTAGTGGCACCGTCACCTTCACCCGCAATGGGCCGACCACTGACCCGCTAACCATCGCGCTTAGCACCAGCGGCACCGCCACCAGTGGGATCGACTACACACCACCTCCCGCCACCATCACCATCCCAGCAAATACTGCCTCCACCACGCTAGACATCACGCCACTCGCCGATTTTTTCAATGAACCCGATGAGACCATCATCGTCACTGCAAATGGCGGCACCGCTGCCGGCATTGCTGGTCCGGCCACCCTCACGCTGCGTGACAGCATCACTGTCAGCGTCATGACTCAAAGCCATGCTACCGAAGCAGGGCTTATTCCAGGCAGCTACACCTT
>JAPLUM010000792.1 GCA_026397605.1 Verrucomicrobiota bacterium
ATAGGTGACGAGTGTCAGGCGATCAAACACATCATAGTCCAGGGTTACCGTGTAGCCAGTTTCATCCGTCTGAGTGCGTAGGCGGCCATGGCTGTCATAGGTCATCTGTGCCACGGTGACCCAGTTGGCTAAAGCACTGGGATTGCTCACCGGATGGGTGCTAAAGACGGGGTTGGTCTTTTCCACACGCATCAGGTAGCCGGGCTGCCCATCAGGCGTGCCCTGGCCATCTTGATCATAGGTGTAGCGTGTGCGCTCCATGTTGGCCGTGCCACGACTGACCAGCACCTCGGTTGGCTGATCAGCGGTATTGCGAGTGGTGGTGGTCACCACACCGTTCGCTGCTGTTGTTGTGCCTGGGAGATGGTCCACGTAGTTCCCGAAGGCCTGTAGCACACCTCCGGTGGTAGCGGAGGTAATGCGCGCCGAGGTGACATCCACATTATTGGCAGCGTAGGTCAAGGCGGTGACACGGCCCATTTCATCCGTCGATGTCAGGGGCTGCCCCAGTGCATTGTAGCTTTTCTGAGTCATGACCCAGACGGTGGCTCCGGCGCTATTGATGGTCTGCCTAGCAGCCTTGATGGGCTGATCTGAGGTGCCTGGACTGAAAGCGGTTGTAGCTGTCTGCCCGGGGTAGTTGTACCACTCCATGGCAAGACCGGGCAATTTGTGCGCGTGAGGCACTGGGACACTTGAACTTCCACTAGTCAGCCAAAGTGTGGCCTCGGCATAATCAAAGGGATCAGTGGCGGCATTAAGAGCCTTCGCCTTCAGGTATTCACGCCAGTATTTTTTCGTCCACACCAATTTCACATTGAAATGATCATTGTCCAGCTCCGTCGGGAAAAAAGGCACGCCTGTAGCACCGACAATAATGCTAGTAGGTGGTCGCGCTTCCAAGGCAGTGGCACCCATCTTGGCATCGTGATAGATAAAGGCCGAACGCTCTTCGTCTCCCTGTGGATCTTTGGCAACTCGGCAGTGTGCCGTGGCCTCGCCCCATTTAACACCTTGCTCAGATGGATGTGTGTAAGAGATGGTCTCGTCGCTGAATTGACTGGTGCCGTAGGGCGTGGTCATGCTGGCCACTTTATTGCCAAACTGTTCTTCATACACGAAGCTGCTGGTCAGTCCCAAAGTATCTGTGATGGATTCAATCCTGCCATCTTGAGCATAGGTAAAAACGGCCTCACGCGAGTAAGGGTCTTTGATTTTTTTGATGCGTAGGGATGCGAAGTCATATTCAAAAGTCGTTGTTTTTCCTGTGGCATCCGTAATGACTGCCAGTCTCAAATTACCATCATAGGCTAAGTTTAAGCTCAGGCCCTGAGCATCAGTAATTTGGGTCAGGTAAAAACGTGTCGGAGCAGCCCCATTAGGCTGGGTAAAGAGCATGGAGGAATCATCTGAGAAAGTGAGTTTGTATCCGGGGCCACCCTGAGCAGGTGTTAACGCCGTAAGTTTGGGCCGTCCTGGGTAAGTCTCGACAAAAGCTGTCCCAGACCACCTGTAGGTGTAGTAGCTACCATCAGGCTGCTTCCATCTATGATTGGATATGGATGGCAAAGGCGCTTTGGTTTCGCTGGTGATGTATGACATCAGCCCATGAGTCCAACCCGGTCCAAAGTTGGAGGTTTCAGAAGTGATGTCTTCGTAATCCTTAACCACTTCGCGGTAGGTCAAACCAAAGTCAATGCCCGGCCCATAAGCAGGCTGATAGGTCAGGGGGCGGTCTTGAAAAATGAGAGAACCCGAAAAGCTGGAAAAGCTGTAGGTCGGCATCCCGCAGCCGCAGCCAGACTTGCCACCGCCACCACTGCCGGAGTCAGATCCTTCTGAGCTCGCACCACCTGGGCAGCTATTACGCCCGCGCACAGATAAGTATTCGTCGTCACTAGCCTCAACAAAGCCAACGGGGAGCATCTGTTGCGCATCCACCAAGAAAAAGCCTGAGCACATCTTGTTGAGGATCACGTTTTCCACAGGGCCATCTATCCGTAAATGGGGATCACGAAGGACGGAGATATCCGCAGTTCCAGACATCAGCGCCGTGTAATGCCCTGTATCTTCCGCAAACTTGAGGTGCGCGATGGAGGGCACGGGAATGGCCGAGCCTGAAATGCGCTTCACCAGCTTATACCCCTCACCCAATTGGACGATGCGGTCCACAAGGTCTAATGCAGCCAGACCCTTTTCGATCAGTTCCTGATCCATCGACCACTCTTCCTTGGCCGCTTGGTCATCATGTCCCCAAGAAACACCGTATTTAGAGAGCTGCGGCCGACCTGCCTGCTCTGCCAGGAAATTGTAAGCATGGAAGCCACACTCCAGGCTGGCCAGCGGTTCATTCTCCCAGCGCACAAGGGCCTTCCGCGCTTCCGACAACATTTGTGCGGAGGCTGGATGCCCTTTCCGATCTTTGACTTCAACCAACAGAGCCTTGAGGGCCTGTTTTTGACCCGTGCGTGCGTACACTTGAGCTAGCAGCCCCAGGCTGCGCTCCGCCTGCTTGAGAAGTTCCTCCTCCGTCTCAGCCTTCAAGTCCTGCCATGCTGCGGAGTAGGTTTGAGCTGATAAAACAAAATCCCCAGAAGCATCCGCGCCCATGCCCACATCCAGGCGCATGGAAGGGGCCACCGCTGCCTGCGGGTGACTGGCCAAATAGTCCGTCAAGCGCTTGAGCCTCTTTGACTGTGGCGATGCCACATCTGCTGCATAAGCAGTCAATGTCTGAGTCAGATCACGACTGTCTTTGACGCTCATCTTACCGCCTTTTTTGCTCTTCAGCTGTGTCATCAGTGCATGGTGACCATTGATTTCATCCAGGCTAGGGCTGGCCGACTTCGGTGCCTCAAATCTGGGGCGGTGCACGGGCCTGGCTCGGTTCAGCTTGGCAGGCTTCGTTTTGACTACGGGCGGTGGCACCCAGCCATCGTTAGCCTTGTAGGCTGGCTGTGCCATGCTGGGCTGCCATAGACTGAGCGTGTAAGTCAGAAGGATGACCCATGAGGTACTGCGGTGAAGAAAAGAGTGTAGCTTCATAAAATTTTAAAAGGAGGATTGCGTCAGTTTGAAAAGTTAAGGAACAAGCATGATGCCGATGGGCATCTGCATGTTGATGATAGGTGGCCCCGCAATTCCCGATGGCAGCGAGGACAGGCTCGGATCGAGGGCAAAGGCATCCGATGAATCGCTCACTCCATCGCCATCCGAATCCGCTAGGATGGGACTGGTACCAGCATCAGCTTCGGCAGCATCGCTGAGCCCATCGCCATCAGCATCTCCATTGAAAGCTAGTCCATACTGGATCATAAACACATCTCCAAAGCCCAGCCCCGAGCTATCCGCATGGATCGGGCTTGATCCGTAAACATTGATTTCTTGGGCATTGGTGAGTCCATCACCATCGACATCACCCAAAGCAGTCTGAGCGGTAATGTTTCCAAAGATCTGAACTTCAACAAGGTCAGGTAGCGTGTCTTGATCCCAATCCATATCAAACGAAGTTGGATTAGAACTGCGTTCATACTCTTGTAAATTGGTAGCCGCGTCTCCGTCTGGATTGCCGTTGGCACCATCATTGCCAGTGGCACCGGAGGGGACGCTGGTGCTGAGGCCGTATGTGTTCTCCCAGCCATACGGAAGGCCATCCCCATCTCCGTCCCAATCAAAATCAACAAAATTTGGATTGGTGCCTGCAGCTTGCTCTAGGAGATTGTTGCGGCCATCTAGATCAGGATTTCCAGAAGCGTCTTGACTGGTGATGTTCCCAAAATAACTCAATTCCCAGTAGTCGTAGAGACCATCTGAGTCCGCGTTCCATCTGTAATCAGGATCGGATGGCGACCACCCAATCGACCCTGGGTTACTGCCAATCGCCTGCTCGGTTAAGTTGGCACAACCATCACGGTCTGGATCACCAGTGGGGTCGCCTCGGCCATTCGAACCCACTGTGATGGAGCCCCAGTAGAACAACTCCCAACCATCCCGTAGCCCGTCTGCATCTGTGTCCAGAGGCCAATCACGATCCAGCTGATTTGGATTGGTGCCTGCAGCTTGCTCCTGGAGATTGTTGCGGCCATCTAGATCTGGATTCCCAGCGCCATTTTCAGCTGTCGCGTTGCCAAAATTCAGAATCTCCCACCAGTCCTTGAGACCATCACCATCACCATCCCAGTTCAAGTCGCGGCTGTTTGGATTGGAACTCTGTTGATATTCCAACAAATTACTTTTCCCATCTTTATCTGGGTCCCCTGAGCCAGCTTGACTCGTTATATTTCCGAACTTCTGCATTTCCCAGCCGTCTGGCAGACTATCCAGGTCAGTGTCTCCGGTGAAATCAAAGTCGATGGAGGTAGGATCATATCCCGCCGCCTGTTCTGCCAAGTTGTTTCTGCCGTCGCCATCTGGATTTGTACCGCCACTCTCCGCAGTGATCGAGCCGTTAAACCACCGCCGCTCCCACTCGTCCCAGAGTCCATCGATATCACTATCGTAATCCGAGTCGATTTTGGTGGGATTCCAGTTTGGGTAAGGGGGCGCTGAGCTCAGTTGATACTCAACGATGTTCGTTCTGCCGTCACCGTCTGGATTTTCATTTGGAATGCAGAGGGCAAGGTGGCCGAAGTATTGCCGCTCCCAAGAGTCAGGAATAAGGTCTGTATCCTGATCTGCGCTAGGAGTCGTCGAAGCGAGGTACTCGGTGATGTTGGTGTCAAAGTCTGACGCAGGATCTGAATTCCCAGCAGCGGCCTGAGCTGTCAATGAACCGAACCAAAACAGCTCCCACCAGTTTGCCAGAGTATCGGCATCTGAATCCAGCCACTCGTCTGCTCCCAGGTCATTGTTGGTCGCCAAGCGGGCCTCACCATTGATGTCAGTGGTAATACCTGAGTTTACGACTTTATTCAGACAAGCTGCACTGTCGGAACTCAAAAATCCTTCAATCGTCAGTTTAGGATGGGTGTTAATGCCACCAAAAGAACCACCCTGAATCACACAATTTGCAGCAGTGATGCCAGTACTTCCAGTCACCTGAAAGAGACTGTCACTCAAGGTATCCCAAATAACGGAGTTAACCACATTCATCACACCGCTGCGGTTTTCAGCCGTGGCAAGAGATAGGCTGTTCGGGCCATTAGAACAGGAGTTCCACAGAGTACAATGCACCAGCGAAAGATCACCGCCAGCATTGAGCACTGCACCGGGTCCTAAAGGCAAATCTGGATAAGAAGGTCTGCAATTACGAATCAAGCAATTCACCAGCCGGACTTCAGGAACCAGGGCTTGCAAAGAAGGGCTAGGAACCACAGAAAGCATGGGGCGCTTAAGGTAGTATTCATTGATCCCGTCCATGATAAAGCCATCCCACACCGCCTCATCCGTGATGACGATGCCCACAGGAATGGGTGTATTATTTGCATCATATTCAGCCCTCCCCTCCAGAAGGCTGCCGTTCAAGCCCGATGCCTTATCCCCACCGACTGTGGCTAACCATAGAATCTTCTTCGCCTGGTTGGATAAAGGATTCAAGGCTGCTGAATACTTACCACGCTGAACCTGGACGATGTAACGTGCACTGGCTACATTCGGCAAGAAATCGTAGGCTGCTTGCAGGGTTTTGAATCTGGGTGGGCTGCTCGTGGGTGTATCCACCGGGATGTAGGCATCCACAATGACATCAGGTGCCGTGAAGCTGCTGGCGCTGGCCTCATTGGTGCCACGCACGAATTCCCAGAGATTTGGTTGACGGTCACCGTCCTTATCCGCAAAGGCGTCTTTAGCATCCAACAGAGCCAAGCCTGCGGCCACTTCCCAGTCATCCCGCATGCCGTCTCCATCAGTATCCACTTGGTTGGGTAGGCTGCCAAGATTGTATTCCTGGAGGTTTGTCAAACCGTCAGAGTCCTGATCCCCAAGCTGCTGGTAAGTGCTAATGCCGCTGGGATTGAAGCGCAGCTCCCAGGCATCTGGCAGGCCGTCATTATCCGTGTCACCCGTATCTAGCTGCGCCGAGGTTATGTGAGAGACCACGGCACTCAAAGAGCAGTCAACCAGTAGCGGCCCTGTGCTGGTTGTGGAGGTAGTAAAAAGCAGCACACCATCCTTCAAAAACTGAATCTTCCCCTCCACACGCTGAATGGTAAAGGTGGAATTCACTGAATAAGTCCCCAGCGGAGCTGCCACGCCTAAATCTAGGGCAAGGTTTGGCATACGCTGAATGTCAAAAGTCTCATCTGCTGCAAAAATGAAGGCATGTTCAAGATCAGTGTCAGCTCGGCTATTGTTGGCCGGCGTGAGGCCGACGGCCATGACCGAGTTTAGACCCACTTTGAAAACCAGCTTTCCATCTTCAATAATGGTGCGGGTGCTAATGGCATCCGAATTGTAAGCCACCGTGGTGCGCGTCTTGGTGAGCCCTCCAGCGCTGCCCTGCGCCTCTGTGCCATCCAGACTAATCCAAGTCAGCGGTGAAGTGTAGCTCAGGGCATTGGTAGCTGATGTTCCATGAAGATACTCATTCAGGTTATCAGCCATATCGTCGTCTGCATCCCCCGTCGGCGTAAAGCCCTGCAAGGCCGCGCGGTCTGCATTCGCCGGCAGCGAGGCAAGCTCCCACACATCTGCCATGCCATCATCATCCACATCACCCGTGTAGAGTCGCGCACTGGTGAGCTGGGTGGCGGTGAGCTGGGTGGATACGGCATTCAGCTAGCAATCCACCCATAACGGCCCAGTGCTAGTGCTAGTGGTCTCATAGACGAGCACGCCATCTTTTAAAAACTGAACCTTGCCATTTACACGCTGAATGGTGAACAAAGTCTCCGCTGTGTATTGATTCATTGGAGCAGCCACATTCACATCCGTGGTACTGTCTGGAATACGCTGAATATCAAACGTCTCATCCGCAGCCAGAATGAAAGCATACTCAAGGTCGGTGTCTGCTCGGCTGTCATTTGAAAGCGTCAGTCCTACAGCCATGGCGGAATTGAGAGGCGCTCTAAAAACCAGCTTTCCATCTGCTATTAAGCTCTTCGAGCTGACCGCATCCGCGTTGTAGCCAGCCGTGTTTAACGGTTTTTTTAGACCTCCATTAGTGCCGACGAGTTCCGTCCCGACTCGGCTCACCCATTCCACCGGACTCAAGTGACTGAGTGGGTCAAAGGGATCACTGCCATCTTCAAACTCCGTTTTGTTATCCACATTATCACCCACCCAGTTGGGGGGTGACGCATCTGCGTCATTGTTTCCCATGGCAGAAAACGCCACCACATCTGCCCAGGTGTAGTTTTGTGGTAGCAGCGCCTCCTCCCACCGATCTGGGATGCCATCCACATCCAAATCTCCCGTGTAAATCTGCGCGGAACTGATCACACTGCTCGCTTTGTAAAACGAGGTATCAACCAACAAAATGCCCGCGCTAGCTATCAGCGAAGAATGAATCAAATTACCATCCATTAGATACTCGACCTGGCTGCCAAGACGACGGATAGTGAACTCCGTCGTGGCGTTGTAGGTAGGAATGGTGAGTCCAGATACAGCTACGCCATTCTGGTAAACCTGCACAGTTCCTACTGTGGTGCTAGTGCCAGAAGGCAGCACATAAAAAGCATAATCAATCTCTGTCTGAACATCACTCAAACTGACCAAGCTGAGCCCGATTACAGCCTGCGCTCCGGGTTGAGCCTTAAACACAACGCTTCCATCTCGAATCATGCGCTGGTTACTGACGGCACCCCCATTCCAAGCCGCAGAACTCCCAACAATCTTGGTCAAGCCGCCGCTACTGCCTGAAAGGGCGACATTAGCTCCCAGAGTCCATGTCACAGACTGCAACTCATCGGGTCGCTGCTGTGCTAAACTCTGTTGAAAGGGAGCAAGACTCAGCAAGCACACCCCAGCCAGCATGAAACGACAGCCTAAACCTTTGATGTAGGAAAAGAATAAAGAGGGCGCTTTCATAAGTGG
>JAPLUM010000247.1 GCA_026397605.1 Verrucomicrobiota bacterium
AACACCAGGTGTCGAAATTACGTTTTTAGGCACGAGCGGTCAGACTCAAAAGCTATACTACTTCACCACGGATCTTTCCAACTGGGCGATCAAGGCGAATCCCTGCTTTATGCAGTTTTGTGGTAAACAAGGAATTGGCAATGGCTTTGCTAAAGCGGCCTCATATTTGATGCACTTGGACGAGTTTACCACAGTGCGTAGTTTTTTGTTAGAGCAGACGCGGTATATGATCCAGGACGACAGCGGTATTCCTTATCAATTTTTCAACCAGACGGATTGGTCAATGAGTTTGTATGGTAATTATTCAGGTCCGATCGATCTCTTTAAACAGCATGAACAGGCCGATCTACGGTCTGTATTTGCGGCATCTAAGGCAGGAGATCTTCCTTTCGGGGTAGGCTATCAATGGCGTCCTGGGATTTCTTCTCTCATGGTAGCTACTGCGCTGCGGCGGGTATCCAAAGCGGCACCCTTGGCAGAGCCTGTGAATGAGTGATTCGTTGATTGCTAGCGGGTTGGCATGATTGCAATTTCCTGTAGAAATAGCCAATTTCGCGTGATCAGAGCGCTGACGAAAATAGCCAAAAAAAGAGTGATTGGAGTCGTGAGACGCTGCCAATGCTCGAGAGCTCTCTCAAGACCTAATCCAACAGCTATGATGACATTACCCGTCCATAAACAGGCGTGAAGTAATACGGTGTCTCGACTGCCATACCACTCCAGAGAAGCTATGCTCCACATCAGGATGGCAATGATTCCAAGGGTGAATGGTTCTATCTGTGCCCTCCAAACAATTCCTGAGAATGCTATGGCCAGGATCAGTAACCACCCAGCACTGAGGCCTCTACGAAGATCTAAAGAGGCCCATTTAGAATCTGCTACGACGATTTTTTTTCGTGTTTTATCCATCTGTGTCGTTACCACGCTCGGTGATACGATGTTTGAAATGAAAACTTCTCTGGCAACTACGGCTTGTGTGTCTCGTGATGATTCCCAGCCTTTGCTAAACTGGCACCAAGCCGTCCATGTGGAAGGTAGTGATTGAGAGGTGGGATAAATTTGGCGCTGCAGGTTGGCCAAGCCAAAACTAAAGGTGAAAGCAGCTAAAGTGATGGCCAGTGGTCGCAGACTGAAGCTGCCTGTTTGCTGTTGGTCTTGGGCGCATCGCATTAAGGCGATGATGAGGAATGGAATGATACTGCAGACAAAAGTGCCCATAGCGTACGTGGCTGCTAGCAGATGCCATGCTTGATGAGTCAGTATTCCGCGGGCACTCACGGCGATAAGTGCCACAACTCCCAGCCCAGCAAAGGTCCAGGGTTGGGGAAGGGGGGCCAAGACCCAGATGCACGTGCTGGCACCAAAACACATGGATAATAATATGGTCCGAAACATCGGAATACCCGCCCAAAGCAGAGTGTGATAAATCATCACGACGGCTAGCGCTCCTGCGATGCTGGTCAGCATTGCTATGCCATGCTTGCGGGCGCTACCAGGATCCTGTCCAAGGACTTCCCAAAATTTAATGCATAAGCGAGCTATCGGCTGATGCAGAATGGTAAAGGCTGGGTGTAGCGGGCTGATTTCTGAATGCTTGCCCTTACGTTCAGTGGCAAGGTCGTTAAAAGCGCTCAGCGTACTTGCTCCAAAGATCATGCCATCCTGCACATAGATCGGCGTGTTTTGAAACTTAAGATGAGCTGCAAAGTAAAGGCTATAGAAGCAGACAGCGAGAATGGCACCCATGCCACGCCAACGAGTCAGGATACGTGACGTAGATGTGGGTCTTTGGCGTGTAGATTGTCGCATGAGGCTACACGGTTACGTTGTGAACGAACCTTATTTTCAAGACGATAGTGATCGGCTTAGAAATACTTTTTGGTGAAGAGTAGTCGTGCTAACTCCGCATGGCGGGCTTGGAGTTTCTTCAACCGTTGCTGATGAGAGTCCACTGTGACTAAGTCACCCGGATACTGAACCCGCATGATTTCACATTGAGCATAAAGTTGATCAATGGCGATTTTGAGTTCTTTAAGTTTACGAGACTCATCTGGCGTGATGCGTGCCTCAAAGATGGTGTGGTGTAAGATATCGGTCTCACGCTCCAAGTAAGAGACTGCGTTTGGTAAGGACTTAGGCCCCCCGATGAGAGCTCCGGAGTTTGGATCAACTTGCGGTGCTTTTGGCAAAAATCGTCCTGGTTTTTGAGGGATCACTGACTGCGGTTCTGCGGGAAGTCCACCTTCTCTTGGATCGATGATGGTAGGTGTAATGAAAAGCATCAGATTTTTGTGGTTCTTGCTCTTGCTATCATAACGGAAGGCTTTCCCGAGAAGTGGGATGCTTTGGAGGAAAGGAACACCAGCGCGGCCTTCGCGCTCGCGGGCTTCGTCTAGTCCTCCTACAGCTACGGTGTAGCCTGAATCAACTTCAACAGGGGCTGAGTAAACACGGGAGGAGGCTACAGGGTAGGGGTTTCCCCCAATCGTTTCTGTTCCTACGATACTTGAGACCGTGACGGCCATGTTAAGAAGGATTTTATCCCCATTCATGCGTTTGGGTAGAATATTCAAAACGGTGCCAATTGGCAAATACTCGATGGCTTGAGTCGTCGTCGCTCCTGCTCCGACTGAGGCTGATGAGCTGCCTCCAAGCACGGGTTGATTAACGACACTACGAATCGCTACTTCACGATTGTTCATGGTCACCATACGTGGGTAAGAAGTGGTCTGAGTCTCATCATCACGTAGTAGTGCGCGCAGTTTGACGTTAATGTCCTGAGCGCTGAGAATTCCCAATGCGGGCCAGCCAAGTGCTCCCTTTGCTGCATTAAGATTGCTACTTGTGAGGAGATTTCCGAGATCGGCTCTGTAGCCGCCGTTGGTAGCGACGACGTCAGTTGTTACATTCACAGTTTCACGGCCAGCTTCATCTGTGGTGATTTCTACGTCTTTGATTTTATTGAAGCTGCCGGTTTCTAAAGTTCCCGTCCAATCCACTCCAAACTCACGTTTTGGGTCACGAGAGGTTTCAATGAATTTTACTTCAAGTGCAATGAGGGTCTGGGGCTTATCGGAAGCCTCCAAATAGCCTTGCACCCATAGATGCTGAAGACGGGTGGCGACCACATAAAGGGTATTAGAATCACTCATCCAAATGACTTTTGGTTTCCGAAAGGCGCTAAGCTCGTTCGAGTTCATGGCTTTAGCAATATCTCCAACTGCTCCTAATCCTGCACCTGCGCCTTGGCCTCCACCTGCGGATTCATCACCGCTTTGATCGCCTTCAGGTGGCAATCCTAATAAGTCACGGATTGCTGCAATCATTGAGCTGGGTAGCACAGAAAACGTCTCTTGATTGCCTTGTAAATCAAGTCCACCACCGCCACCGCCATTGCTGCCACCACCGCCACCACCACCACCACCGCCACCGCCACCACCGCCACCACCGCCACCGCCACCACCGCCACCGCCACCACCGCCAGGCACGCCCAGATTAGCTCCGTTGCTGACTTTAACGACCCGTTCAAGAGAGTTGTTCAAGATGGTATAGGACTTTCCGAGTAATTCTCGATCATCTGCTGGTCTGAAATACCAGATGTTATTTTCATAGATAAGAGATAATGCATTTGCCTGGCAGATCGTTTCCAGCACAGCAAAGGGGCTCGCCTTGATTGAAAATGTTGTTAGCTTGGATGCTTCAGGACTGTCTTCTGGAAGTGAAATGAAAGGTATGGCTGCATCAGTTGCTAAGAAGCGCAGAACGTCTCCCAGCAAAGCTTGCGAGAAATCATACTGCTCAGCCGGTGCATCCCGCAGACCCGAGGCTGCTGATTCATAGGCTTGCGTGTTTTGCTGAACGTTGGCCACGTAATTTGGATTGAAGTTCTGTGCCTGCACAAAACTGGCAGGGCTCAGCATGAATGCTGCTGCCAAGGTAGAGATAAGCGGTTTGTTTCGCATAAAATGGTGATTATGTAAATTATGATGCATTAATTCACTTAACTCAAGTGAAATTTATAATTTCAATAATTATAAGCTAAAAGATGTAATTTACGATCTTTGTAATTGGTGATTATATTGAAATTATAAATTTATGGTTAAATGTGTTGCAAACTGATTTAAATTTCAATATATTTAAGAACAGGCCATAATCTATATGTTTTCCAAATACGCACTTCAGAATTTCAGTCGGGCGAAGCTATCGGCTAAACGCTGTGGCTTCTCGATCATGGAAGTAATGATGGTGGTAGCTCTTCTTGGAATTCTGTCCTCTGTGGCGCTGATGATGGTGGGCAAGCAACCGGTGGCCATGAAGGATACGAAGCTATCCTCGGACCTTGCGACTTTGAATCACGTGGTCTCAGTTTATGTCATGGAT
Organism: Verrucomicrobiota bacterium; assembly: GCA_026397605.1. Classification (GTDB taxonomy): domain Bacteria; phylum Verrucomicrobiota; class Verrucomicrobiia; order Verrucomicrobiales; family Verrucomicrobiaceae; genus Prosthecobacter. Next base: position 4,381 of record JAPLUM010000247.1, read on the forward strand.
GGTGGTAGCCTCTCGGGACTGACCAATCCTCAAGCAGTTCTGGATAAATTGAAGCGCGCAAGACCAAGTGATGATCTTAAACGCCATGTCGGTGCCACGTCTGGCAGCGTTATTGATACCAGGCTGCGTGCTTTAATTACCGCCGCCCCTCCCCCTAGTGGTGCACAACGTGCGAAATGGAATACGCAAAGACAAAGGTTCGAGCTGACGAGCGGCCCGGGTAGCGCCGTCGCAGAATTCTACGTGGATGAAAGTCTCACATCAGCTAACTATGGTACCGATACCACAAGAAAAAAGAGCACTGTTAGCTTTAATGGATCACGAGGTTGGGTATGGGGTGATTCGTCAAACCCAGCTTCAGCAAGCTACGGCACACCTACAGGAGGCCAGGGGGATGGCAGTTCGAATCTTTTCAATCCAGACGAAGTCGAATCCACCCCAGGTGGTGGCGGCGGTGGTGGCGGCGGTGGTGGCGGCGGAGGTGGCGGCGGAGGAGGTGGTGGTGGTGGCGGTGTGCCTGACCCTGTTCGACTACCTCAGCCTACCTTGAGTCCTTGGGGTGGCAGTTTTGCGTATGCCGTTTTTCCGTCATCAGTTGTGCTTAATGCAAATGGTGCCCCGTCTTCCAAGTCTAAGCTCCAGTTCCGGAAAAATGGTGGTGGTTGGTCTGATTACTCTGGGTCTGCCATCCCATTGAATCCTGCAGACACGATTGAAGCTCGAAATCTGTCACTAGATACGGTCTTGTATTACGACAGCTACAAGAGCGGCTCCACCTATTATCGACTAGCTTCAGGCTTTACCGGAAACAGTACAGGCACATGGGGAAATGCAACTGGGGGGTCGAACTTACTCGTGAATACCCAAAATGGCGTTGATTCATCGACACTTAAGCACGGTAATACAAAGTTGGATTTGGGAAATGGCGAGTTTTTAGATGCTGGCACTGAAAACGTCCTGACGTTTAACCGTAAGCCATTTGATACGATTGTGCCTAACACATGGTTTGCACTCGGGGATCTACTCCTTTTAAACGGTACAACGTTTTATGATAGTGAGGCAGATGGAGTCACGCTGAGTATCAATCTGAATCTAACAGACCCGGTTCAATCAGCGGTCATTCATGTCAATCTCGGCCTAATCAGCACAGAGAACTCTAGTGACCGCACCGCTAGCGCAGACATTGTTGAATTACGCAATCCTAATACAGGTTTTTCAGTGGACATTGATGGCGTGAATTACCGTTTAGAACTCAGTTGGGCCACGCTCAATCCTGGTGCCGGTGTTGCACAAGGAAACAAATTTCTTGTTTACGAAGGTTCATCTGCACAGGCCGAACTAAGGGCGCGGTTTGTTCCCAACCGCTGATTTTTATCATTTAATTATATGGAAGATATTAACGAAAGAAGCCAACTTGGCTACCGCATGCTCCACCTCTCGAAAGATAGTGGGGTGAGTGATTTTTATATTACCCCGTGGGAAGCGCTAAGCTATAAGCGAAATGGGAAGCTCTTCTTTGATTCTTTCATCTATCAGCCTGAGCGTCCGATTGAGTTTACTTCTGGCTGCATTGACTATGCGATGGCTTTGGGGAATCGTCGATATCGTGTGAATCGCATGGTCACGAGAGGGCGTCCTCGTTGGGTCATGCGTCTGCTTCCCGAAAGCATTCCTGATATCAGTAAATTGATGGTGCCTCCAGCTGCGATTAAAGCATTTCTGGAAGCGAAAAATGGGCTCTTTCTTGTTTGTGGTGCTACGGGATCAGGGAAATCGACCACCATTGCATCGATGATTCTAGAGCGTGCAAAGCGTCGGCAGGAGCACGTTTTGACATTTGAAGATCCCATTGAGTTTGTGTATCCGCCAGGTATTCCATCACTCGTCTCGCAACGCGAAATTGGAACGGATGAATTGGATTTCAATAAATCCCTTCGTGCTGCTCTTCGCCAAGCTCCTGACGTTATTCTGGTGGGTGAGATTCGTGATGGTGAGACAGCTGAGATTGCTCTTCAAGCTGCGGAGACTGGACACGTCGTCGTGGCTACTCTCCACACGTCTAGTGCTGCA
>JAPLUM010000745.1 GCA_026397605.1 Verrucomicrobiota bacterium
GAAGAACCCTGCTTGGCAAAAGCTGTGTGCACGCTAAGGGTGGATGATGTTCGATATTCGTGAAAAAGCTGAACAAGTTCAGCGCGCCTTCCTTGTGGGCGCTTACTTTAACCGCCGCCATGCCGACGAGGCTCGGGAGCTACTCCTTGAGCTGAAAGATCTCGTGGAAACACTCAGCATTACCGTCGTCAGCACGGAACTTGTCTTTGCCCGAGAACACACCGCACGTCATCTGATCGGAAAAGGCAAAGCCGCTGAGCTGATCGCAAAGGCCAAGGAACTGGAAGCCGACTGCATCATCTTCGACAATCAACTGTCCCCAGGACAGCATAGGGCCTGGGAAGGCGACGCCAATCTCAGCGTCATTGATCGACACGAGGTCATTTTAGACATCTTTAATCTACGCGCCAAAACCCGTGAAGCGCGGCTTCAAGTGGAACTCGCCAGACTAGCCTACTCGATCCCGCGGCTCACCCGGATGTGGGCTCATCTAGACCGTCAAGGAGGCGGATCAGGCGGCAGCACAGGCGGCGGCAGCGGAGCCGGAGGAGGTGGTGGTGCGGCCCGTGGCGAGGGTGAAACCCAACTCGAAGTGGACCGCCGACTGGTGGATAAGCGCGTAGATAAGCTGAAAGCCGATTTGGAAGAAGTCAAAAAGCAGCGCGAAACCATGCGTAAGGAGCGTGGCCGCGTGGATCTCCCCCATGCTGCCATCGTCGGTTACACCAATTCCGGCAAATCGTCTCTGCTTAACAAGCTCGCCAATTCAGACGTGCTGGCTGAAGACAAACTCTTTGCCACTCTCGATACGACGACGCGTAAGCTTGATCTGCCAGACGGCACGGCCATGCTACTCACAGACACCGTCGGCTTCATTCGCAACTTACCCCATGATTTAGTTCAAAGCTTCCGCGCCACGCTTGAAGAGTCTGTGCTGGCTGATTTCCTGATTCACGTCATTGATGCCAGCTCATCACAGGCACTGGAGTTTTATCAAACCACGACGCAGGTGCTCGCAGAATTAGGAGCAGGTGAAAAACGGGCACTACTCGTTCTGAACAAAACAGATCTCATCGATGACACTCGTCAGATGGAGCTGCGGCGTGATTTCCCTGACGCATTATTCATTTCCGTTCGCACGGGTCAGGGCATCGAGGAACTGCTCCACCGAATGCACGACATGCTCATCGACCGTGTGGTAAGACTCGATCTGAGCATCCCAATGCATCGCATGGATCTCGTCGCTCTAGCTCATGAAAATGGGAAGGTTCTCACCGAAGACTATAAGCGGGGTGTTGCCGACATCACGATCGTCGTCCCGAAACGGATCGAATCACGTTTTGTTGAGTTCATTGCCTCCAAACGGGGCAAAGGATCGACCAAAGTAAAATAGACCCCCCCTGCTTTTTCAATCCCATGTCCCTTTCCACTATCCTGACCTGTCTTGGCATTGGCATCATCGCTGGCGTTGTGGCCGCTCTCTGCGGTGTTGGTGGCGGCGTTATTATGGTACCAGCCTTTGTGTTCTTTTTGGCCATGCCACAAAAAATGGCCGTCGCCACAAGTCTGGCGATCATCATCCCGACGGCGCTCATGGCAACCACGCAAAATGCTAGGAATGACCTGGTAAATTGGAAAGTCGCCGCCATCACCGCCATCTCCGCTTCTGCACTGGCCTACTTTGGAGCCAACTGGTTAAAGAGTATGAGCGACGCAACACTGACGCGCATCTTCGGCACGGTGCTGATCATTTTTGGTCTTAAAATGTTGCTTCAGGGAAAAGCTTAGCCTCCACGCTAACAAGCCAAATAGAAGCTAAGGAGTCGAAGCAACCCCCGCAGCCTTCCGGATCTTCATCAGGATCGGAAAGCTGGTCTGCAATCCGGCGCTGTCGTGCTCGTTTCTCGCGGAACTGATGGCACCGTGACAGAGCTTATCTTGGTCTTTGACCCAGTTGGCGGCGCGGAAGAAGATGGATCGCTCGTTTTCACCTTCGCGGATCTGCACGCCACTGAGGCCGATGTCGTCGATGATGACGCCGTGTGGCAAACCATGCACGTCGAGATTGATGATGCCTTTGTCATTTTGCCGCACAGCTCGCAGCCAGGCTTTGACTGTCTGACCTGGGGCAAGGGTAAGTTCGAGCGGCTTGGTTTCTGCTGAGAGTTCGCGCATGGCGGGTTTGCCACCTATGTCCGGCTCCAGGACGATGATGAACTTTGGCTGCGCGCCGAGGGTGACTTTACCGAAGGTTCCACCATCACGGGTGAGCTTGTTGGAGGTAGCGGTGATTTTGAGCTTGGACCAATCAGCGTCGGCTTTGGCATCGACGGCAGCATGAAGCGAGCCGCTGATGAGATCATGACCCGCCTCAATGATGAGCGGTGAGGTGGCCCAGTAGCCTGCGGGCAGTCCGCTGATGTCGATCTGGATGGGATCTTCAAAGTTGTCCTTCCGATCGGCGCGGAAGGAAAAACCGATGGAGGCTCCGGGCATGACAGTGGGGTTCATGCCAGCGAGTTTGACACTGAAGTCTGGCTTCGGCTCGCGGATGGCGAGTGAATACACAAAACGATCACCACCCCAACCGCGTGTGTCAGTGACCCGCACGATGTAACGACCATCCGCAGGTGCGGTGAAAGTGATGCTAGAGTCGCTGCCTGTTTTGCGGCTGCCGCTGTCATCATTTTGATAATTCACGGTAAAGACGGGCAGACCGTTTGGCACGATGTGACTGCCGACGGCATGGGGCTCCACAATGTAGCAGGGTTCATCCAGCGAGTGGGAGGTGGCGCTGGTATCAAAGTAGGCTCGGCGCTTACCCCCACTGATGTAGAAAAAGCAGCCTGCATCAGGTCCGCGAGGCATACGGAAGATCTTCATCACGTCGCCATTGAACCAGACATACTCATTGAGCTCCATCTCCTCCCAGTTTTGCAGACGGATGTCCTGATTGTCGGCATCGACACCGCGGAAGTTGTTGTAGCTATCACGAACAGCCTGCAACAGCACTCGGGGTGCGGGTTTGCCATCGGTGTGCAGCACTTCAAGCTTCGTATCCACCGGTGAGCCAGCCTGAGCGGCGAGCGTTTCGATGATCCAGGTTTGACCTTTTTTGGCATCGAAGGCGTAGTGATCGGCGTCTGCATGGAGTGACGGCATCCTACCGTCAGCAGAGGCCAGGATGGCCTCACTCCTTGCTAGCCTACCATTCACATTCGCTGGCACCCTCACCACCTGGGCTTTGGTGATGTCGTTATGGTCATCTACCTCACTGACCTGCGGCTGCGTGCTCACGCGCAGGCTGGGACGGCTGCGGTAGCGGATGTCGCGGGAACCGAGTGCCAGCGGCATCATGCCTTCTTTGGTCGGCGTCACTGTGAGCGTGTCTTTGCCACTCAAATGATGGCCAATGAGCTTCACGGTGGTTGGCTCGCCCAACTTGGCAGTGAGTGGCGAGAAGGCAGTGACATACGGCAGTACGCCAATCGTGAGACGATAGAGATGGTTCGCACTGCCATCCATGGTGGTGTTGCTCACGAGCACGGTGAAGTCGCCATCGCTCGGAGCTTTCCAGGCGAGGAAAGGATCGCTGCCACTGTCGAGGCCGCGATTCACCACGAGCACAGCGCCGCTGCCGTCAATGATCTCTAGCGTAGGTGCCTTGGCGGCGCTGCCAACCTCGCTGATGGCGAGATCGAGCACGAGTTCCTCACCTGCTTTGGCAGTGAAGAGATAAGCGTCATGCTGCCCAGTCTCTGTGAGCGTTCCCCAGAGGCTAGCAGGCAATTTGGCAACCTTTACAGGTCCGCCTTTAAAGTCCGCTGCTATCGTTGTTTGCGGGGCGAGATCGTCGGCATAGACTTTGAGCTTGGTGGACTCGCCGCTCGCTGTTTTGATCCAAACGTCATGACTGCCACGTGGGAGCTTTGCGGGAGTGTTGAGCTTAACCACAACCTTCGTGGCTGTGCTGGCTGCTGCATCAATCATGGGCTTAACATCTGCATGCGAGGTGAGGACCGTCGCACCTACCAAATCTTTCCCCATGATGGTAAACACCTGCTCCATACCGATATGCAGCCCGCGAGGAGACAGCGTGCTAATGGTCGGCACCGCAGGTTTCGGAGCTACAACGGGCTTTGCAACCATCTTGGCTACTGCTGCAGGTTGCTTTGATTTTTCGGCCTTCTTGGCGGCATTTTGAGCACCCGCCATGGATAGGCTAAGGCCAAGAAAAAGAATAGAGAGGAGAGGTTTCATAAGCTTCAATGATTATTAATCTTCACTTGGATTGCTTGGCCGACTCATACACATCCCATGTGCCATCCACCCGCCCTGCGATGAGTTGCGCCTTCTCGGTAAAAGCCAGGGCTGGAGACCAATCGCGCTGCTTTTCGAGAGGAAGCTTTTCGGTGAGATCGGCGGTGTCCCAGAGTTTGAGCGTTTTGTCCGTGGCAGTCGAGGCGAGCAGTTTACCATCGGCAGAGAGGGCCAGATTTAAGATGCCGCCTTCATGCGCAAAGCGACTCGTCAGGATCTTGTTTGTGCCTTCTTTGGCGCTGGCGCTGATGGCCCAGACGCGGATGCGGTTATCACCACCACCACCGAAAAGCGTTTTCCCATCGGCGCTGAAAACAACACTGGTTTGCTCCTTCGTTGGTTGGGAGAGAGTTTCGAGCCGCTGTCCGGTCGGGATGCTCCACAGCTTCACCGTGCGGTCTGCACTGGCGCTGGCGAGCACTTTGCCATCCGCGCGGAATGAGAGGCCGTTCACTGCGCCGTTGTGACCTTTCAGCAGAGCAACTTCCTTGCCTGTCGCTGAATCCCACAGACGGATTTTTTGATCGTAGGCTCCTGTAGCGATGAACTTGCCATCCGGCGAAACCGCCAGTGCATAGGCCGCATCCGTATGACCTTCAAACGAGTGCAGCGGGCTGCCGTCGCTCGTCTTCCAGCTTCGCACGACGCCCACGATCCCCGCCTCACCACCAGCAGCATAGACTGTCTCGCCATCCGGTGAGAACGCGACCGCGTTGACCTTGCCGGTGAAGCCAGAAAGCTTCCGCACGGCGGCTTTCGTCACCGGTTTGAGAAGCTCGACCTCGCCATAACGACCCACGGCAATGAGCTGCATCTTCGGCGAAAACGCCACCGCCTGGATTGAGCGCTTTGGCGGCACGGTGGACGCGATTTTCGGTGTGATGATCTCCTTCGGCATCGGTTTCCCCTCCGCAATGATCGGACCTTTCGCTCCCGCATTGATCCAAGCTTTGATCAGCGCGATCTCTTCCGACTTAAGTTTGTCGCGCTTGCCCGGCGGCATGAATTCATTCTTCCCACCACGTCCCGAGCGACCTTCGAGAAATTTGACCAACATCGATTCGTCCGCCTTCCCTGCGACGATGGCGATGCCTTCCTCGCCGCCCTTCATGAGCGCAGCAAAGGTGTCCAAGGCGAACTCACCATCCGCATCGTCTGCGCTGTGGCAGTCGATGCAGTAGGTGTCGAAGAGCGGGACGATCTGTTTCGTATAGTCCACGGTTTGGGCATGGGTGGCGACGATGAAGGCGAGTGAGAGGAGGAGAAGTCGTTTCATGACATCAATAGAATGGAAGGGAGAAAGCAGGCGGTTGTCGTTTGGCCGTGTTTAAAAATCTGCGAGCAACGATCAGGCGAAGCAAAGTAGCCCTCTCGCTCCGTCGAGAGGAGCAGAAGGCTATCGCAAGCATGGAAGATGCTCGGAACTCGTGAACCGGTGAGTTTGCCATACGCCCAGCTCATCTCGCGGAGCGAGATGGCTACTTTGCTGGCGCAGCTTGCAATCTCTGTGGAACTCCACGGAACCATGTTGGAGTTGGGCAGGATTAAGGCGAGGGATCTCTCGGCACCCAGGGATCCGTGAACACTTGGATGCATTGCACAAGCCCGTTGGACTTGGGTTTCCCAGATGCTACTCCATCGGCCTTTGTGCCTTTGAGAACGAAATCCCGAGATTTGAGTGAGTAAAAGCAGAACGACTCCCAAAGTACAAATTGTTGTCGCTCGACGTGAGGATGCCAAGATGCTGAACCAAGGCAGAGAGAAGAGCGTGACGACAAACAACAGCGCCAAGGGCATGTGAAGCTCTCCCGGCAAACCCAAAGCGAGAAACCAGTATGAGTATCCAATGAGCAATCCAAATGGGGCAAAGAATACAGCCCGAATATCCTGAAGTGCTGGCCATAAGAAAAAACATCCTAAGTAGGCTGCCAGAAGCCAAGTTGGAATCCATCGGTGCCAATTGCGGCTCAGAGAATTTGAATCATCGCCCAGATTCGAAGGGCTTGTGAGACTGTTGGGCAATTTCATCGAATCGCCTCCTGAATCTTTGGATCTTTGATCAGTTCTTCATCAGGCGGTTTGACACCGAAATAAACCACCTGGGGAAAGACGTGCCATCCCCAAACGATTGCCACGTAACAGGGATCAAGAAACCCAGCGTCTGTGGCATAGATGACACGCCTACCGTGGCGCTCCACTTTATAAAAGCCACCTGGGCCAAAGATGGGGTCTTCGGTCACTCGCCACTTCCACGCAAACACCT
>JAPLUM010000298.1 GCA_026397605.1 Verrucomicrobiota bacterium
GAAGTCGTGCCACTTCCCATCGCAGACATCGATCTTCGATTCGAAATTGCCACCGCGGCCAGGCATGAAGAGCGCCAGCGTGCCGCTCCTGGCCATCGTGTAGAGTTCCCAATGCGTCGCCGAGGCCTTGATTTCGGAACCGACGAGGATGTTGAAGCGCTCTTTACTCCCGAGCCTGGCTCGGCACTCGATGGTGAATGGGGGCGTCGAATACTCCGCTTTGCCATCGAACAGCAGGCCACCCGAGAGCGCTTTTCCAAATGGCTCACTCAATGACGACACACCGCCGCCGGGGTTAATCGTTGTCGATGGCGCATTGGCTGCTGCCTTGGCGTTCGCTTTCTCCCAGGTGCGATACTTTGGTTTCTCACCCGGCTTCGCACCATCAAGCTGCGGCACCAGCCACTTCAAGCCATCGAGATTATCCAGCAGCCGCCCTTCGGCGTCTTCGCCGGTGTGGTTCAAGATGCCGATGGGACCGCTGTAGCCGCTGGCACGCACGATGCGTAGAACCTTCACATCTTCGGTGCCGACGCCGAGCGGGAGGATCTTGCGACCCTTCGCTTCACCGTCGATGTCCATGCCATTGAGGTTGAAGCAGAGCAGGTGCGGCAACATGCGTGGCAGCACAGTGGCAAGGCGGTCAAGATGGCCGTGGCCGTGGTGCAGGTTGTAAACGATGCCGATGTTTTGAATCCCTTGCGCCTTGAGTGCTTCGGTGACCGCGATGGCGTTCTCCGGCTCGCCGCCCCAGCCGCCGTGATTGTAGATGCCCACCTTGCAGCCGAGGGGCGCGGCAGCCTCACAGATGGCTTTGAATCGTGCGGCCTGCTGCTCGACGCGCGCCTTTTGATCCGCCTCATCCTTCACTGCGATGGCGCCGCCACCGCCGCTGATCCAAAGCTGCGGATGCACCCCGTGGCGTTTGAAAAGTTCGAGGGTGTTCTTAGCCTCTTCATTGAGCGCGCCTGGAAACCACCAGCCAAGCAGCTCAATGTGGTGCTTCTTCAGTGCATTCAGTTCGTCATCCCACTGAGGAATATGTTCCGCGCGGTAGTCATAGACGAACTTCTTCACGCCCATCTTTTCGAGCATCGCCGCGCGTTCTTCGGGCCCCCGTTTGCCCGCATCAAAAGGAACGATGCACCACGCGGCGAGGTTGGATTTGTCGAACAGATCTCCGGCTGCGAGTCCGGCGGCGGGCAGGCTGGACAGGAAGACGGCGACAAGGAGAATGTGCTTCATGATGTTAGTAGATGGAGGCATACGTTACCCCGTCATGCTGCCACAACAGCCTCGGCAACGATTGAACTCCGGCGACAGCTTTGTGGACGAACGCGCCAAAGCGTCTGTATCTTGAATGCGAACGCACCTCGCCCCTGTATCCTCCACGCGGACCAAAACCGTCTCCATGCACCCCTGCACATGAAACCCAAGCCAACCTCCGTCAGTGCGTTCTTCGACCAACTCGGCCCAGAGTCCGGCTTGCGTCTTTTCGATGCATTCGCAGACACACGCTTCTTCATCAAAAACACGCAGGGCATCTACATGCACGCCAGCCGCGTCATGCACCTCGCCCACGGCATCGCCGACCCCAGTGGCATCGTCGGTCGCACCGACCACGACTTCATCCCTGCCTACCTCGCCGACCATTACACTCGCGACGACCATGCGGTTCTCGCCGGAAAGGAAATCTGGGGCCGGGTCGAAATGGTCCTGCGCCATCCCAACTGCCCCGACTGGTATGTCACCTCGAAAACCCCGCTGCGCAACCGAAGCGGGCGCATCATCGGCCTCGCCGGAGTCTCCCGCGACCTGCAACAGGCCGCCAAGATTGCCACACCTTTCGTCCAACTCACCCCCGTGCTCGACCACATCCGCGACCACTTCGCCTCACCCGTGGAAGTGGACTCGCTGGCCCAACTCGCCGGGATGTCAGCCCGCAGCTTTCAGCGCCACTTCAAGAAAGCCTTTCAACTCACCCCCACCGCCTACGTCCGGCAGTTTCGCATCGGCAAAGCCTGCCAGATGCTCATCGAAACCGACGAGACCATCACCAGCATCGCCATCGAAACCGGCTTCAGTGATCACAGCCACCTTGTTCGCGAGTTCACCCGAACCATCAACACCACCCCCGGCGCGTATCGAAAGAAATACCGAGGGACGTGAGTGAACAAAGTGGCCAGTGAGGCGGCACCGATTCGCCAAGCGATGGTTGGGTGCGCCCAACTCATCAAGCACTCGCCTGTTGCCTCGTAGTCCGGCGGCTCAACCATGATCAGGCAGATGAAGTCGCCTTTGATCCTGCCGATGAATTAACAGCTGACTCCACGCTCACGAGCCAGGGTGGACGTTGCTCAAACCCATCGCTTCCCGGAGTTCCTAAAGCCGACGTGGCAGCCGTTCGCGGATGCGCTCGGCGTAGTCGTGGGCGTCGTGGTTGTCCGGCGCGGTGGGCATGGTGTAGCATCGAAATGGCGGTGCTCAGGGCGCGGCTTTTGGAAGCGCTGACTGGATGCTTTCGGCGACTTTTCTGCCAAGGACTTCGGAGCCTTCGTCGCGGAAGTGGACGTTGCGGGGGCCTTGGAGTTTTTGTTGGTCGGGCTTCACGGTGCTCCAGAGGTCGATGAGGGGGATGGATTCCTCCTTCATCACTTTCTTGGCGACTTCGTTGTAGGGCTGTTCGCTGTTCTCGACGTATTTCTCGGCGAGGCTGTCGGGAATGGGTGTGGTCGTGGCGAAGAGGAGTTTCGCGCCGGTCTTGCGGAGGATGGCGATGATGGTGTGGAGATTGCGCTCGTAGTCTTCGAGGGAGACGTAGGGTTTGCAGCCGCGTGCGGGGCTGGCGTAGTTGCCGTCTTTGTCTTTGTCATTGCCATCAGCGAAGCGGTAGGAGGCGTCGTGGAGGCCGTGGTTGAAGACGATGATGTCCCATTTTTCACCTTCCTTGAGCCAGCGGGTGAGGCCGTAGTCGCTGAGGGCAGTCTTGGTGGCTCCACAGTTGGCGGGGACGCGGTGGACGTTGGCGAGGCCGGTGAGGTCGCGGCGGACGATGGGCGAGTAGGCTATCGAAACGGAGTCGCCCATCAGCAGCACGCGCGGGAGTTTTGGATCATCGGTGATGGCGGCGAACTCAGGCGGCGGTGCAGGTTTTCCGCCTTTCTTCCCCGAGTTGGCTTCGATCAAGGCATCCACCAACTCCATGTTTTCCTTGGTGTTACGAACAATCAAGGCACCGCCGGGAAGAACTTGAGCCAAGGCTCCCTCTGGGAACGGGATCCCAAGAGCCTCAAAAACTTCGCGCAGCTTTGCCGACGCGGTGGTGGGAGATGCCTTGCGCAAGGACGCCAGTAGTTCCGGCGGGAAGGAATATTGTTTGGTGACGAGCGGGATGTTGGGGTCGCGTAGCTTGGTGGGCTGCTCGGCGTGGAGGCCGCCTGTGCTGATAAAGAATAGTGCAAGTGTGACGAGGCGTGTGAGGCAGTGTTTCATGGTCGGTTCGGTTTCTATGTTGAGGCTATTTCATTTGAGGTGTTCTTCGGTCGCAATCCTTTGGAATGGTGCCGCTGGTAGGCCGTCTGTATTAAAAACAGTCGCGCACGAATGCGTTCGGCGTAGTCGTAGTCGTAGTCGTCGTAGTCGTCGTAGTCGTGGCGCGGTGGGCATCGTTGGTCATCCCCAAGCGTATTTTGCCTCGTCCCTTTGCGTATCACGCAAATACGTCCAGCGCTGGCTTGCCTTTGTCGGCGACGGTGAAAGGGCGGTTGTCAGGGGAGTGAATGATTTGTTTCAACGGCAGGCCGAGGGCGGTGGCGATGGTGGCGTTGAAGTCGGGGATGGTGATTTTTTTCTCTTCGACGGCGCGGCCTTCCTCGTCGGTCTGGCCGTAGATGTAGCCTTGCTTGACGCCGCCGCCCCAAAGCGCGCCGGAGAAGGCTTGCGGATAATGGTCGCGGCCTTCGTTGACGTTGATATCGGGGGTGCGTCCGAACTCGGTGGCGAGGACGACGAGGGTGTCCCGCAACAGGCCGCGTTGGTGGAGGTCGGCGAGGAGCGCGGCGAGTGCTTGGTCGAGAATGTCGCAGAGTTTCGGCGTGCCGACCCAGTTACTGGCGTGGGTGTCCCAGTTGCCGAGCTGCACTTCGACGAAGCGCACGCCGTGTTCGACGAGGCGGCGGGCGAGCAGGCAGCCCTGGCCAAAGGCGTCGTCACCGTAGGTTTTGCGCGTGACGGTGGATTCCTGCGTGAGGTCGAAGGCTTTCAGGTCGGCGCTCTTCATCATGGTGACGGCCTGGTCATACATGTCGCCGTAGGCTTTTACTTCAGACTGTGGGAAGGCGGTGATGAAGTCGGCATCCAGTTTCGCGGACATGCTGAGACGTGCGGCGAATCGCTCGTCGCTAAGGCCGGCGGGAAGGCGGACGTTTTTGATGCCGTTGGCGGGGTTGTTGACGAACAGGGGCGTGTGCACCGAGGGGAAGAAGCCGCCGCCAGGATGCTGGCTGGCTTCGCCGATAAAGACAGACTTTGGCAGTGTGGGGTTGCCGCCGTTTTGCAGAAAGCTGAGCCACGCGCCCATGGAAGGATGACGGATGGTGCCGACCAGTTTGTAGCTGGTGTGCATGTAGTAAACGCCCTGCTCGTGTGCGCCCTGCGTGCTGGTGAGCGAGCGAATGACGGTGCCATGGTGCATCTGCTTCGCCGTGCGCGAGAGGTATTGCGAGACGCGCAGGCCATCGGCGCTGGTGGGGATGGGTTTGGTCGCTCCTGCAACCTTGGTGATGTCCTTGGGGTCCCAGGTGTCGAGCTGGCTTTGGCCGCCGGCCATGTAGAGGTAGATGACGTTCTTGGCCGTCGCGGGGCGTTGAAGGTCGTCGGTCTTCGCTGCGGGTGTTTCAGCAGACCAGACTTCAGGCAGCAGTCCTACGCCGAGCAAGGCGCTGGCGGTGCGGGCGATGGCCTGGCGGCGGGTGAGTTCGTTGGCGCGGAGGAGATGGGAGTTCATGGATGGAGTGGGTTACTGGATGAAGATGAACTGCCGCGTGTTCACGAGGCTGTAGATGATGTCCTCGGGACTGCCATGGCCGGTGGTGCTGGCTTCGTTCCAAAGGAGCCTTTCCTTCTCGGTGGGTGGGCGTGAGAGCAGGGCGAGATAGATGGCGTGAACTTGCGCATCCGCAGCGGTGAGTTTTTTCACCGCATGCATGAGCGGCGAATGCGGCTCTGTGAGCTTCGGCACGAGAGCGCTGTTCATCATCACGAGCACCTGCGGCACACTGGCTCTGAGATTGGCATTCTCCACGAAATCGCGGTCGCTCTGCCCGAACTCGCGGAGGTAGTGACCGCGTGGCGCGGGGCTCGTCAACTCAGCGGCGCGAACCCATTCGCGAGTGTTTTGGCGGCGGGCGACGGTGTAGTTTGTCCATTCGTCCTTGGGGATGCCGAGCGCGCGGGCTTCATCGTGGTAGATGACGTCTTCTTTGTCCTGCGCTGCTTTCTTTCCCTCAGGCGTCATTGTCTCCAGATCGAATCCGGGAATGAGAATGCGAACGGTGGTAGCCGGATCATAGTAGGGCCGGAAACACGGCGGTGTGCCATTGCGACGTGTGATTTCATCGAGTGCGATCTGTGCGTCGGTGCTTTGCAGCACGGCGGGCAAGTCGGTCTTCGCGGCTTGGGGTGCGGGTGCCTGCCACGTCTTGCTGGTTGTTTTGGCATACAGCTTCTTGAGTCCGGGGACGAGGACTTGACTGTAGAGTGCGATGCTCGCCTCGTGGCTGATGCGGAAGAGATCCTGCCCGAGCCGCGCGGCCTCGGACTTGAGTTCATCCGCCACCGTCTGGGCTGCATCGTGCGCGGAGTCTTCGAGAAGGTCCGCCTTGTCTTGTGCCGACTTCGCTTTGCTGAGCGCTGCGGTGTAGCGGTCGCTGAGTTCCTTACTGGCGTCACGGGCTTTGCTCTGTGCCTCGGCGGCAGCCTGAATGCCTCTGAGCAATTCCTCTGTCGTGAGACATTCGAGTGCCTCGGCTCGGCGACGAGGCTGGAGAATGCCCTGCTCGTGCGCGGTGCGCGCGAGTGAAGTGGAGAGTTCCGGGTTCGGATTGATCAGTGTGACAAAGGAATCCCAAATCTGCTCGGCGCTCATCCGGCGCAGCAGCGGGCCGGTGAAGTGATACTCCGCACCCGACGCGACCGCGCTTGCCGTGGCCTGTCGCTGATAGGCCTGTGTATTGAAAACGATGCGCAGAAACGCTTTCAGATCGTAGCCGACGCCGACCATCACTTTTTCAAGATGGGACTGCAACTCCGGGACCATGGGCACCGACTTGTCGCTGAGGTTATCGAGCGGCTCCATGAGGCCGAGGCCGAATGCCTTCTTCCACATCCGGTTCACGATCACGGTGGTGAAGCGAGGGTTCTCCGGGGTGGCCGTCCAGCGCGCGAAAGCCTGCGGCATGGTCTCGCCGGGTCGAGCGACACAGGGCTGGCCCATCATCGTGGCAGCCTCCACGACTGAGAGTGGCTTGGCGTCGCTGTATTGGTAATCATGAGGCAGCGTGAGTTGATTCTTGCCCATGCTTAGGGCTGTGGTGCGCACCCCGAACATGGTGTTGATGGAGTCGAAGACTTCCGCATGACTCACCTTTTCCCTGCGGAGCACGGCCATCGCCTGCTCCTGCTGCGCTTGCAGCTCCGTCACCTTTGTCGCGTGTGCCCTTTCCAGTTCGGCAAACTTGGCGTCACTCATGCCTTCCGTCCTGATGGGACGCGCAGGCTCACTAAATGAATCGCGGATCGCCTTCTCACGACCCTGCATGAACTGCCGGTCCGCCTCGCCTGCTTCACTACCAAAGGTGGCCCCAGGCTGGCCAAAGATATCATCCGTCTTGATGGCAAAGGTGTGCGCCGCCATCTCGTAGAACTGCTTCTGGCTCCATTTATCAAAGGGATGATCGTGGCACTGAGCGCACTCGATGCGTGTGCCGAGAAAGATGCGCGAGGTGATCGCCATGTTATCCAGCGGCATTCCAACATCGCGCATGTAGTAGCCGATGGCCCCATTGTCCCATGCCTTCCCCTGCGCACCGAGGAGCGCTCGCACCATCTGGTCGTAGGGCATGTTTTTTCGCAGCACATCCTTCACCCAGCTCATGTAGGCATCGGCGGTGGTGGCCTTGATCATCGTGCCCTTCGACTGCACACGCAGCACGTCGGACCAATAGTTGTAGAAGTGCTGCACATAGCCCTCCGAGGAGAGAAGCCGGTCGATGACCTTTGCCCGCTTCTCCGCGTCCTGTGATGAGAGGAAATCCTCCGCCTCGCGTGCCGTGGGAATGCGCCCGACAACGTCGAGATGAATCCGGCGCAGGAAGGTGGCATCATCAGCCACCGGATTGCCTTGAAGCTGATGCTTCTGCCAATCCGCAGCCAGCAGTGCATCGATCTTCCGCGCTTCTGCCGCGACGTCAGTGAAAGCGGCGAGAGCATGCGGACAGTGACCAAGGGTCAAAACAACGACATAGATGAGAGGTAATGTGAGCTTCATTGGGGTAAGTTGTCAGACTTCAACGGTAAGGATTTCCGGCTTCAAAAAGCGCACGCACGTCCGCATCGCTCATCGCACGACCGAGCAACAGCATCTCGTCGATGCGGCCGCTCAGTTTGCGATCATACTGATCCCAGTTGCCGATTTGCGCAGGACCGAGCAGCGCCGGCTGCGCTTCCGGCTGCGGCACTTCGATCCCGAACACGCCATTGAGATAATGCCGCACCGAGCGCTTCTCAGCATCGAATACCGACACCAGATGAGTCCACCGACCTTGGTCCGGGAGCGCGGGAGTCGCCGCTTCGGTGGCGTTGCCTTTGAGCCCGGGAAAGATCATCAACCACATCGTCCCCAGCTTGCTCACCTGCCAGTGAATCATCCCAGGCTCATTTCGTTTCCATCCATCCGTGTGCAGCAGAGATTGCAAACGCTCGCCGCCCACGCGGTCCAGCCTCACCCAGGCCGCGAGCGTGAGTTGTGGCCAGGCGCGTCCGCCCCCCACATCCAGCTTCAAGTGATCGCCCACCTTCACAAACTCCGCCGCGTGAGATCCCGGCCAGCGTCCCTGCACTGTGCGGAAGACACCGGGGTGCGCCTCGCCGGACTCAAAGTCTAGCAGCGCAATAAGAGCGGGGTCACTCTTCAACGCCCCGAGCGCCGCCTCCGAACGGGCACGCTGCCCCGCCGACAGTCCCGCGCTCAGCCCGCTCATCTCATCGGCCTGGATGAAGGCCGAGGAACGCAACTCACGCGCCATGCTCGCGCCACCATCCATCGTCACCGCATCACCGCCACGGAGACTTTGCTTGTTCGTATCACCCAAGGCTTTCGCGATGACCTCGCCCTGAAACACATGAACCTCTGCCGCACCGTTCGATGGCACATCCACACCAAATCGCGTGCCCAGATCCACCGCATCGCCCGACGGCGTGACCACCGTGAAACCCTTCGCCGCCGGCGGCACCTCTGCCGAAAGACGACCGCTCATCATGCGCAACCGCTGCGCCGACTCGAACCGAAACTCCGCCGGTGCCTCGATGACAATGCGTGCACCCCGAGACGTGATCAGTTCCACACTCCCGCCTTTGAGCGAGTGCGTCTCTCCCTTCAGCATCGCGCCATTCGAGAGTTCCTCCACCCCAGCATCATTCACCACCGTGGCGAGCATAATCTGCCACCACAAGCCTCCACCAACGAGTAAAGCCGCACACGCCGCCGCCGCCGCGAGCGGACGCCAGGAGAGCCAGTGAAAGCGCGTTTGACAAACCGTGCTTGTCGCAGCGGCAGCCACCGCCATTTGCTGGAGCCTGCGGCGCTTGAAGGAACGTCGGAGGTCCACATTGAGTTGAGTCCGCAAAGCCAGATAGACCAGAGCTTCGGGATCGGTTTCCAATCGCTGAAATAACAGCGCGTGCTCGGATTTCGGCAAGACACCGTCGAGATAAAGGTCCACGAGTTGGCGTTCGGAGTCAGTCATAGAGTCATCCTGGAGAGTTCGTTGTTCACGCAATCGGCCAGCAGATTGCGGATGCGAAACAGCATCACGCGCACGGCACCAGCGGAGGACTCGATGGCCTCTGCTACGCGCTCCATGGGCGCGTCATCCTCGTAGCGTAGCGCTAGAAGTTGCCGCGACTTTTCCGGCAGTTTATCGAGACAATGCTCCAGCGCCTCGTGGCGTGCCGTGCGCTCTGGCTGCTGAAGCATAAGCGCCTCGGCAAGCTGGTCCATCAGCGCTTCAGAGAACACCAGCCGCTCCCGTCGCTGTTTCCGATAGTGGTCCGCTATCCGCGACTTCGCGAGCCACAGCGACCACGCGACGAAAGGCCGCGAGCCGTCGTATTCATCAAAACGCCGCGCCACCGTAAGCGCCACCTGCTGCACGAC
>JAPLUM010000093.1 GCA_026397605.1 Verrucomicrobiota bacterium
GATCACCGCAGGGCCGAGGTAATTGGGCAGACCACGAGAAGATGTCTGCGTATCAGGTGCCGTACTCGGCTGGAGTAAGACGGTGCTTTGAACCGCTAGAGCCGCAGTTCCGATGACCACGATCTGCCCACCCGCACCAACGAGATTCGGTGTGGCGGAGCTTTCACCAGGAACCGCTGGAGTGATGAAGCGAGATGCATAGAGCCGCGTTCCATCACCTGAAAGTGATAGGTGCCGCACAGGCCCCGTGAGGTTGATGGTTGCATTGGTTGCACCGGTCGTGACGCTAAGCCTTAGCACTTTTGAGGTGCCCTCCAGGGCCAGCCAAGCACGAGCTGTTCCAAAGGTATTAAACACAAGACCAAACGGGCGTGATCCCCGCGCCAGAGTGACCGTCGAAGCCACTGTGAATGTCGTGGTATTGAGGATGCTAATCGTATCACTTTCCGTATTGACCACCCATGCACGACCATCAGGGGCAAAGGCAATGCTACGGGGCCCCTTCCCGACCGCAATCTCAGCCAACTTGCTGAGCGTCACGGCATCAAAAGCCGAGACCGTATTGTTATCAGGATTCACACACCAGATGCGGTCGTTCCCTATCGTGAGATCTTCAAACGCAATGCTGGTAGAGACTTTAGGCTTCTGACTCGTGAGAGCGGCGTAGATGGCCTGCCGGTAAGTGCGGGTCACCACCACACCTGAGCTATCTTTAGCAGTCAATGTGACCAGATAGCGCCCTGGAAAGGTGTAGGTCCGTGATGCGCTGGGGCTGCTGCTGTAGGCCGTCTCAGGGCTGCCATCGCCAAAGTTCCACTTAAAGGTCGGATTCAATCCATTGCTAGCCACAGCCGTAAAGCTCACACTGGTGTTAACCAATTTGGGCGTGCCTCCCAAAGCCGCAAGAGTTAACCCATCCGTCACCGCCCATGAAAAACTGATACTTGTGGGGGTGCTCGTGCCATCGGTCACAGTGATCACTGGGTTAAAGACACCCACAACCGTTGGAGATCCGCTGATGACTCCAGCCGACATCGTCAAGCCTGTCGGCAATCCTGTGGCACTATAAGATAAAGCGGCGCCTTCGGGGTCATTGGCAGAGATCAGCAGAGAAACACTTGAGTTACGCAAAGAGACTTGGGCACTAGGCGTCGTAACGTTGGGTGATTGGTTCCCTGAAAAGTGATGACGTAGTTCTCGCAGTGAAATAACATCCTCGACTGAAAGCGGCTGATGAAGTATTGTTACCTCATCCATAGCTCCCTGAAAGAAGGCGGTGCTGGGACTATCGGCTGCGGCAATGACGAAGGGCTTGGTTGTATTCACGGTATAAGTGCTCGTGCCTTCGGCCACCTGCACCCCATTGATGAAGAGTCGGCGCAAGCCCGTGCGCATACCCGCGCTCACGCTGATTGTCCTGAAGCTAGCGGCCAGATGCGTCCACTGACCTTGATTCGCTACGGGGCCGTTCAGTGCCGAAGTATCAGCGCCTGTTCTGAATTGCCAGTTCCCTGAGGCTGTAATCCACAGGCTATAACCTGTCTTCACCGTTCCAGAATCATCGCGGCAAGAGAGTAAACAACGCGCGCTTCCCACGGCGCTGTCCATCCGCACCCAGGCTGAGATGGTGAAGTCATTGGGGTTTAATGCTGCATTGTAAGAAACACTGACACTTTGATTTACCCCATTGAAAACCGCACTGCGAAAGGTACCGGGATTGCCACTCAGGGCGGCATTAGCGGCGGTGGTGGTCGCACCTCCCACAGTACTGCCGTGAAGGGCATAGAGGCTGCTATCTGCTGCTCTGACTTCATTGGCTGAGCCATTCCAGACAGATTCATCAAAACTCCAGGTAACCGCTGCGTTATCCACCACCATGTAGGGCGATAAATAAGTGCCCGCGATCTCGGTCGGAGTGGTGTCACCAGGTTTTTTCCACGCCACGGATAAATGATCACCTGACGCACCCTCTTTCATCAAAGCTTCAATATAATACTTCGTGCCAGCCGTCAGCGAAATGAGCGCAGAGGTCTGTTGCGAATTCCAACCGTAAGCGCGTGGCTCGGTCCAATCTGGCACGTTGGCTATTTCACTTGCGGCGACAGGATCGCGACCAGTGCTTAGTCGCAGTGAAGACTGATCATCACTGGCGATATATAAACGATACTGACCTGTCACGGGCACATGTAGAAAACCACGCACACGCTGCCCCATATTGTCTTCCCAATTGGCAGGCGCTTCAAAGGCGCTCAGAAAATCGCGCCCCTTAGGATTGGATGGATAAGTCGAATGACTCGTCAAACTAGCGACAGTAGTGCCCGCAATGTCCGTCCACCATTCACGCATGATTTGGCCGCTACCAAGATTTGGCAACACAACGATCCATTTAAAATAAACGGAAGTGACCTGACTATTTGCCGTGACTAAGACGCTGCATTGATACGTCCCAGGTAAAGCTGTGACAGTTCCCGAAATCAAACCCGTGCCACTCAGAATGTTCAACCCAACGGGCAGACCTGAGGCCGTGTAACTGAGTGTGCCACTACCCGTGCTAGCGTTGATCGGCAGTGAAACGACAGTTCCCTGAATGACTTTTTGCTCACCTGGATTGGTGACAACAGGCAGCGTTTCATTCGTGACCTGGATGATGCGGGATACTGACCACACACCACTCGCATTGACGGCATAAAGCATCCAATACCCAGGCGTGAGCACGTTGATACTATTGGGCGCCACGACACTGTAATTTCCGCTTGATGGAGAGGTGTGGGCTAACCGTAAGTGCCGCATATCCGTATTCACGGAGTGCGTTTGTGACGACAGCTTAATGAAGCTAAAATAACTCAGGTTTGGCGTAGCACTGACGCTGAAGGTGACACTAGGTCCGATCCGCTGTGGTGCAGCTGTGATCTCAGGGCGAACAGCTAATGTGCCGTCTGTGTTATAAAGCTGTGGCGGCGTAAAAACCTGAGCATCCCGATGATCTGTCACAGGATCACCAGACAATCCACCACCACCCGACCAGACTCGACCATCGGTCAGTAACAGGGCTAATGAATGGTAATTTCGTGGAACACTAATGTCCGCCACTGGACGCCAAGTTTCTGTCGTTGGATTCCATATCTCCGGTGTATAAATCGTGCCTGCATCACTAAAAAAAGTGCCCACGCTGGTGCCACCGACGACCATGACCTCGCCATTCGGCAAAATGACTGAATTAGCAAAAGAACGGGCATTCGCCATTGCTGCAGCAGTCGTAACAACGGGGGCCGTTCCATTCAGATCCACCTTATAAGCATTGCTAACGACGGTACCATTATCAATGGCAGAAAGGCCGCCCATGACGATGATCTTACCTCTCTCATACATCGCCCATGACCCCTGTTTTGGGTAATGCGTCCCTGGAATCGTCGCGCCAGGAGTCGTCATCGTTCCAGTGCCTGCGGTAGAGATGGCGTGGAGCGCGTCATGAGGTCCGAAGTGCGCTAGCTTCCCATCAGGAGCCACCAACAAAAACGGATGCCAGTTTGGCTCGATTGCATTGGCCGACCCAGGATTCGTCACCGCCGCCCAAGCGACGCCGCTCATGCTTCGCCAGCCTGTATTTGTGCTCCATTGCTCGATGCTGCCAGCACCTGTTTCACCCGCATTACCACTTGCGGTAAAAACCTCACCATTGGGTAAAGCCACACTGGTATTATACCAGCGGCCATCGGCCATCGTTTGAACCTGCGTCCATTGATTTGTACGCCAGTCAAAGAGGCTGGTAAGCGCAGTGGTGCCAGTGATGCCATTACCGCCATTCACCAATAAACGCCCATCTTGTAGCATGGAGACACCACCACAGAACATATCATGAGTTTGATTATTGATCTCAGTGAACAGGCCCGTGACCGGATTCCAAACGGCTGCATAGGTGAATTGGGGGCCATCTGGAAAAGTCGTACGCTGATTCGATGAAAAGGTCAGCAGACGGCCATCTGGCAAAACAGCCGCCGTTGTGGGGATATGGGGCGACCAGGCAATGGCTGGCGTCCAACTACCCAAAACGGAGTTATCTAATGGGGGCGGTGGAGCAGAGGCAACGTTCGTTGCCGCTTTGGATGCTGCGGGCAATAATCTGCTCACTTCTGCCGCAAACTTGTCTAGAGAAGAGTGATCCTCTCCTGCCCAAAGATTAAAACCCGCAGTGCACTGAAAAAGCAGCAACGCGAGGCATTGGAAAAAGTGGCAAGACCCCAGTCGCCTTCCAATCATTGTATTGAGTGTCATTATTAATAGTTTTCCTAGATCTGCGCACTAGATCTGTGAGCATTAAATAGACAACCAAGAATAATGTAAAAAAGCTTTTCTAACCAATATTATTCACATAGCCAAACCAATAACACCGCCATGAAGAAGGCCTTGAGATCCTGCTAAAACAGACCTCCAACAAAGTCGTTATGAATGAGATGGAATAAAGCCTTGACCTTTGCCAGATTATTTTTTCGACCGCACCTATTCGACGATCTGGGGCACCTTGGCTAGGCTGACAGGATCGTAGCCTTGGGCGGCCATTCTTTTCAAAATGGCCTGGTAGGTGGCCTCATCCAAAACGGGCTTCCTCGATAGCACCCAGGCTAGCTTACGATTCGGATAACCGACAACGCTCCATTGATAATCTGGATCGAGGTCGATGATGAGGTAAGGCAGCCTCAGTGGCCAAATGAACTGCACGCGCCATTCCGCATTGGTTTCATGATTATGCACCCAGGCCACGCCCTTCCACTGCTCCAGCGGTGCCAACAGATTCCCGCGACGGAAAAGGAAAATATTGTCCATCTTACCATCTGGCCGCATGACGTAGCGATCCAGCGTGCCGACTTTGCCTTTTTCCAGAGCATAGGGGATGTGAGCAAAGACATACCAGTCACCTGCATAGCGTGTCAGATCGACATGGGGCACGGTGGTTAAAGCAGGACGTTTCATAGGAGCAGTGCATTGGGTGAGCGAAATCAGTAAAACAACGAGGACGCAGGGGAACAGGAACTTGGTCATGCTGAGAATACGATTCCGAGAGACCGCGGTGATACATTTCGTGCAGTCAGCGGAAGTTTGTGCCATGTTAGGGGATGGAATCGAAAATCCTCCGGCTTCTCGGACAGGCAGACTACTCTCCCTCAAATGTCCCCGAGCTCATCAGTCACCTGCGTCTGCAGGCCAAACAACAACAAGAACTCCAGCAATGCCTGAAGGACATGGCCCAGCAGGGCGTAATCCTCAGAACCAAAGGCAACCGCTACATCCTGGCCAAAGAGGCCGATCTGATCCCTGGCATCATCCAGATCACCCGAGGTGGCCGTGGCTTTGTGCAGCCTGAGGAGTCTGGCATTGGCGAAATCGGCATCCCTGAGAGCGCGACAGGAACCGCGATCCATGGCGATAAGGTGCTGGTGCGTCGCGACGTGCGACCTCAAGGGCTGCGCAAAGTGACGCCCGAAGAGAATACGGGCACCGTTGTTCGCATTCTGGAACGCGGTAGAACGCAGTTCGTCGGCACACTGCAAAAAGGACGCCAGTTTCTCTATGTCACGCCGGATGATCCACGACTGCCAAGCGCCATCCATGTGCCTGAACCCAAGGACGTGGGCCGTAAGCCAAACTTAGGCGATAAGGTGGTGGTGGAAATCCTACAATGGGAATCCCGCCAAATGCCGCCCGAGGGTGAGATCGTCGAGGTGCTAGGCGCGCCCGATGCTGAGGGCGTAGACATGCTCTCAGTCCTGCGTCATTACGCGCTGCCACTCCACTTTCCGAAAAACGTGCTGGCGGAGGCCAACAGCATCGCAAAATCCCGCGCAGACAATCAGCCTAGCCCAGAGGAGATCAAAGGTAGGGAAGACTGCCGAAAACATAACGTCATCACGATTGATCCTGATGATGCCAAGGACTTCGATGATGCCATCTGCCTACAGCGCCATGGCCGTGAGCAATGGAAGTTGTGGGTTCACATCGCCGATGTATCCCACTACGTCAAGCAAGGCAGCGCATTGGATGTCGAAGCCAAAAAGCGCGGCAACTCCACCTACCTCGTTGACCGCGTGATCCCCATGCTGCCAGAGGCACTGAGCAATGAGCTTTGTTCACTTAAGCCTGGCGTGGATCGCCTGACCAAATGTGTGGAGTTTGTGCTCAGCACAGAAGGTCATGTCGTCAGCGCCAAGTTCTACGCCGCGGTGATCCACTCCAAGCGCCGATTCACCTATAAGGAAGCCTTTGCCGCGCTGCAAAAGGCGCCGACCAATGAGATCGAACAAATGCTACATGACACGAATGCCATGGCTCAGCAGATTCGCGGGCATCGCTTTCTTAATGGCTCGCTGGACCTAGATTTCCCCGAGAACAAAATTCGGCTGGATGATCATGGTAAGGTGCTGCGGATCGAGCGAATCGAGAATGACGTCTCTCATCAGCTCATTGAGGAATACATGCTGCTGGCCAATGAAGCCATTGCCGGCCGATTGATGCAGCTGAATCGGCCTGCAGTGTATCGCATTCACGAATCACCAAAGGAAAAGCGCCTGAACGATTACCGGGAAGAAGTGCTCAGTCATCGTGTGCCCTGTGGGAATCTGACCCATCGACCTGAAGTCCAGAAGCTCTTGGCCAAGCTCGGCACTCTACCGATTGGGCAAGCGCTGAAAATCGGCTTTCTGAAGTCCCTCATGCGCGCCCGCTATGCCGTGGAGCCACTGGGGCATTATGGTCTGGCAAAAACAAAGTACACCCACTTCACCTCACCCATCCGCCGCTACGCCGACCTCGTCGTTCATCGTGCACTGTTTGATCAAGTGGAGTTGCAGACCAGTGCCGCCAAAGAGATCGCTGAGCATATTAGCCTCACGGAAAAGAACTCTTCAGATGCTGAGCGGGACAGCAAGGAAGTGAAGCTCTACGCCTATCTGGAGTCTCAGCTCAAGGCCGAGAAACCAGAGCCCTACAGTGCACTAGTGACTGACGTGCGGAACTTTGGTTTCTTTGTGGATGTCTCTGATCTCGGCCTCAGTGGGCTCGTTCCTTTATCCGCGATTCCAGACGACTTCTTCATGTTTGACCCGACTCGCAGTCAACTCGTGGGCCGCAGGACCCGCCGCATCATCCGACTGGGAGACCGACTGACCGTGCAGATTTATAAGCTGGATCGCTTTAAAAAGCAGGTGGACTTCCAACTCGTCGGCGACCTACCCACCCGGGTCGATAGCCGAGGTGGTGAGGAGCTGGGCGAGCGCCCAAGAAAGACCTTTAGCGCCAAAACAAAACCCAAGAAGCAATACGGTAAAAAGCGGCGCTAATACGACAACAAAAACAGCGGGCCGATCAAAGCCCGCTGTTCTGCATTAAGCATTTAGAATCGCTTTAAGAGTCCAGTTTGGTCCAAGCCGCATTCTTCTTCGAGGAAGCAACAACTGCCTCAATGAAAGCCATGCCGCGAATACCGTCGGTGATCTTCGGGTAATCGTTGGCAGGATCATCTTTGGCCAGCTTGCGTTTTTCAAGGCGAGCACGGATGGCACCTGCAAAGGCTTTGTAGATGTTGGCAAAGGCTTCCAGATAACCTTCGGGATGGGATGGCGGGGTGCGGCCAGCAGCCAGGGCAGCCTTACCCAAGTAACCATTGGCAGTGCGATAAACCTGCATCGGTTGATCCAGCCACTTTACCAGCAGCGTGTTCGGCTCATTCTGATGCCACTCGATACCACCGATCTCACCATAGACACGGATGTTGAGATTGTTCTCCTCACCCACACTGATCTGGGAGCTATGCAGCACACCTTTAGCACCACCTTTGAAGCGCAGCAGCACGTTGCCATCGTCGTCCAGCTTGCGGCCTTTGACAAAGGTCGTGAGGTCGGCGGCCAGCTCTTTAATTTCCAGCCCTGTGATGTACTCGGCCAGATTCTCCGCATGAGTGCCGATGTCACCGATACAGCCAGCAGCACCACTTTTCTTCGGGTCCGTGCGCCAGGCGGCCTGCTTCTGATCACTGGCCTCCAGACGTGTGGCCAGCCAGCCCTGAGGATACTCGACCACGACTTTGCGGATCTTACCCAGCTTGCCTTCAGCGATCATCTCGCGCGCCTGCTTCACCAATGGATAGCCCGTGTAATTGTGTGTCAGGCCATAGAGGAGACCGGTTTTCTTGACGATGGCAGCCAGCTCCTTGGATTCTTCCAAATTAAACGTCGCGGGCTTATCACTCAGCACATGGAAGCCATGCTCCAGCGCCATCTTGGCGGGTGGAAAATGCATGTGGTTCGGCGTGACGATGGCGATGAAGTCCATGCGCTGATCCGCAGGCAATGCAGCCTCTCCTTTGATCATCTCCTCATAGCTACCATAGCAGCGGTCTGGTGGGAGAAAGAAATCAGCGCCACTGTCTTTCGACTTTTGAGGATCAGACGAGAAAGCTCCGCAGACCAGCTCCACCTGCTGATCGATCGCAGCAGCGATGCGATGAACTGCTCCGATGAACGCACCGCGTCCGCCGCCGACCATGCCATAACGTATTTTTCGACTCATAAATTGTGCTTCCTTGTTTGGGTATTCTTTGGGGTTAGTAAAAGGGTGCTAAGTCTGGCGCAGAATATGCGGGTGGGTCAAGAGCGCCCCTGCACAAAAAGTGAGCCCCCCTTGACTTTAGTCTCAGAGGCGGCATCACATCCGCTGCCCTTTCCCTTCATGCCTAAAGCCCAAGACAAACCCCTATGGATCGTCCGCCGCTCCTCCATTCATCAACGTGGCGTCTTTGCAGCCTGTGACATCCCCAAGGATCGCCCAATCATCGAATACGTTGGAGAAAAAATCACCAAGAAGGAAAGCACGCGCCGTGGCCTAGCCTTGGAAGAAAAAGCCAAAAAGACCGGTGGTGCCGCAGTCTACATCTTCACTCTCAATGCACGCTATGATCTCGACGGAGCCACAGCAGCCAATCCAGCGCGCCTGATCAATCACTCCTGCGATCCAAACTGTGAGTCCTTCATCATCCGCGGCCACATCTGGATCTACTCCCTGCGCGAAATCAAGGCTGGGGAAGAACTTTCCTTCAACTATGGCTTCGACCTAGAAACCTGGGAAGATCACCCCTGCCGCTGTGGAGAGCCCTGCTGCGTTGGCTACATTTTAGACAAACAATACTGGCCCAAGCTGCGCGGCATCCTCAAAGCCAGAGCTAAGCGCCAAGGAAAAATCAAAGAGCTAGAAAACAAGCTTTCAGATTTGAAAAAGACACTTACTCCAAAGGCACCTAAAAAACCAAAGCCTGTGGCCTGATCCAACGAATCACTTTCCAGCTCTGAATCAAAGCCGCTGGATTACGGGCGATAAGTTCGGACCTTGCCGGTATAGGAGTCAATTTGCATGCAGTAAAAATTCACTGGGACACTTGCGTTCAATAGATCCCGAGCCTCCACGATGGTCAGAAAGGTTTGACTGAGTGGCCGCAGAGTGTAGGCGACAGCCGAAGCAGCAGCCGTTTGTCCGGGTGTACTACCTGTTAAAACACGGCAACTGCCATCAGGATAAAAGCGCAAAGCTGAATAAGTGACACTGCTGGGTGCGACACCTGTGGAAGGCTTAAACACATACTGCTGACGGGAATCAGGCGTCTGAGTTACCGCAGTCTGTAGCATGGGGGAAAGTGTCTGATTATCCGATAGCACCGTGCCAGAATCCAAATAATACACTTCTGAAATGGCACGCGGGTCACGGCTGTTAGGTGTCTCAACCACTTGATAAGCATAGAAAACCGACGTTGCGGCCGCATCTGAATTGGATGGATCGATATACTTGTAGAACCTCATTTCTACCTCTGTGCTTTTTGCCACGGCACTTTGCTGCGCCAAACTCAGACGATTGCTGAGGCTATCTCCCGAAGAATTTAAGCGTGTCGATCTGATGACATCGACTAAAGCAGGCGTTGCCAAGGCTACTAACAGAGCAATGATTCCTACGACGGTAATCATTTCGACAAGCGTAAAGGCAGACCTGCGGCGACTAGAAAAACGGGGATGATTGATGGGAATCATAGCAGTCAGGTGAATGGGATAAATTGGATGATGTGGGGAGGGAAACTAAATGCCCCACTTTGAACCACGGATGCTAACAGTGGCCGAAAAGATGCGATAATTGACCCTCTTAGCTGCCAGTATCTTCACGAGCGCTGGGACTTCCGAGATCTCAAGTGCCGCAGCAGCCTGAAATGGTGTGGTTAAAGTGGCGCCAAATGGAGGTGCCGTTTCTGAACCGGACTGCTCGGCTAGCCGCTGGGCGGAGCGCTCATCAATAGCCACCAAGACCAATTTCACCAGGGGCGGCAGTAGATGCTGAGTGCCCTGAGGCGAGTTTACAGTCGGTGAGGCGATGTTGGCAGAATTATAAGCATACGACGGTGCGATTGACGTCGGCAATACGGCAGCGCTGACCTGCTTTTCGAGCCGAGGAGAAATGATCAATGCAAGGATATTATCCGCAATGGGCCGAGTTTTACTCACGCTAAGGGCGGTTTCTCCTGTACTGATCAGAGCTCTAGCATCAGCATACAAATTCCCAGTCACTTCCCCGTTAACACCACGAGAAACTGAATAAATTTGATTTTTTTCAGCTGGTGGTGAGTACTCCATCAGGCGATATCTGAATTTAAAATTACCCGGGGGTAAAAAGCCTGGACGGAAGGCGGCATCACTAGAGAACTGCACAAAATAGCCACGACCACAAAGCAGACGATCCAGGCCGACGTAGCCCGGATTTTCGGTCACTCCCAGTGGAGCCTGGAAAAACACAGCATGACCAGGAAAAGTATCTGCACCGACTGTCAATACTGCGGAGGAAGGACCGCATATGAACTGTAGATCAGACTTTCTCTGGTAACTCGTGGGACTCTGGCCGGTTGTGCCTGCGGTTTGCGCGGCTGTGGCCACATAGTTGGACTGATAGTCCAGGTATGTGTTCAGCGTCGCCTGACTCAAATTCCGAACCAGAATATCAAAAGCTGTGCGGGCTTCCTTAAACTGACTCACTCGGGCATTGGATGCTGCCCAGGTGTTTTGAACTTGGTCAATGACTTGAACATTGATCAGAAGCAAGATGGCCAAGACGGCCAGGGACACCAGGATTTCGACAAGACTAAACCCCTTGGCACCAATCGAAATAGGTGATGATTGTTGATTTTTCATAAACAATGATTGGATTTAGGGTTAGGGGGCAAAGCGTTTAGATTCAATGATTCTAAAGCGGTAATAACTGTCCAATGGAGCTAGCGACAATGGGTCAGCACTACCAGCAAAGTCCACTGCCGCGCCAGCAGAGAGGAGGTCTGCCTTATCGATGTAACGCTCGATCAAAAAGGAACCTCTAAACTCACCGGTAATCTCATCTGTGTTAGGATTAAACACAGTTGCAGCGGTCTGACCTCT
>JAPLUM010000414.1 GCA_026397605.1 Verrucomicrobiota bacterium
GTCACCCGCATCGCCATTCCACGAGCAAAAGTTCGTCTTAGCGCTGGCCGCACGAATTTGAGCCGCGAAGCTCAGGCTTTGGCTTTCTTTGCCGGTGCAAACTCCATTTTCTACGGTGACAAGCTGCTTACTGCCGCCAATCCCCGCGCCAATGAGGATCTGGCGTTGCTGCATGAACTCGGGCTCAGTGCCCAGCAGCCAAACCCCAGCCTGGAGGCACCTCTAGCAGATGAAGTGCGCGTGCTGTCACCCGCTACTTGTGAGCTGGCTGGTTGTGGCGCGTAAATTTATTTTTGAGTTATCCCAAGAAACATCAATCATCTCCGTGCTAATGATTGAACCCATCTGATTTTTTCCTGTTATGTCTGACAATCCTGCCACCCATCCTCCTGCTGACGCCTCCGTGCCACCCCAGGGCGCAGTGACCCAACCCATGGGCTATCCGCCTGGATACCCGATGCAGCCTGGAATGCCTATGCCGCAGGGATATCCCCAAGGCTACCCGCAGCAAGGCTATCCACAGGGCTACCCGCAGCCGATGGGTTATCCGGGCCAGCCTCCGATGGGCTATCCTCCAGGATATCCGATGCAGCCTGGAATGCCGATGCCGCAGGGGTATCCACAGGGCTATCCGCAGCAGGGTTATCCTCAAGGCTACCCACAGCCGATGGCGTATCCTCCGGGCTATCCGATGCAGCCTGGAATGATGCCACCACCTTCCGGCCCTGTGCCGATCCCCGCGCCAATGCCGCAGCCTCAAACAGCACCTACCGCAGCGCCTGCCATTCAAGTTCCCGCTCCCTCTGCCGCCCCGCTTCCAGCACCAGCCATTATCCCGGCAGCACCTACGCACAGCGAGTCAACAAATGCAGGCGAAGAACACGTACATCACGATGGTGAAGTGTATCATCCCCCTGCCCTGACACACATCGAGGCTGTGAAGCCCCCGAATCCTTTTGTGAAATTTTGGCGCAAAGCCGGTGGTGGATCGTTGACCCTCAGCTTGGCCATTCATGCCGGTATTTTGATCCTCGGTGGTGCCATCGTCGTCAGTTCACAGTTGATCGAAAAGCAGGTGGACTTCCTCCCTGGTGGCGGCACTCAGCAGGGTGCTCAGGCCTCCGCTGAGATGAAGCACAAGGTGCAGCAGAAGAAGCGCACCAGTATCAACAAGAGTGTGCCGATGAAAAAGATCGTCAGCACAAGTCAGACCTCAGCCATCTCCCTGCCAGATGCACCACCCGATCTCCTGGATGTGCCAGACGTGAGTTCCATGGTCGGCGGGGGTTCGCTCGGCAGTGGTGGTTTTGGAAAAGCTGGTGCAGGCGGTGGTTTTGGCACAGGCATGGGCATGGGTGCCATGGCAGGGTTTGTTAGTCTGCCGCCTTCCATGCGTAGCCGTTGTGCCCCACAAGAGCGCTTGAAAAAGCTGGCTGAAACCGGTGGTAGCCCCGAGTGTGAGCGTGCGGTCTCAAACTCCCTCGAATGGTTGAAGCAAAAGCAGAATCCCGATGGCTCATGGCCTGGACAAAACAAGGCCGCAATGACCGGCTTGGCTCTTCTCTGCTACCTAGGTCGCTGTGAGACTCCTGAATCTCCTTTCTATGGCGACACCGTCCTGAAGGGAATCAACTACCTCGTAGAATTGTCAAAAAAGAACGAGTGGGGCTATATCGATGAAAATCCGAAGTCTCAGCCAAGCACTTATGCTCACGGCATCGCCACCTATGCTCTGGGAGAAATGTACACACTGGCTCGTCTGGGAAGTAAGGAACTGCCAGGGATGAAGGATGCTTTCGTCAAAGGTGTGGAGCTGATCATCAAAAACCAAAATGAGCGTGGCTCGTGGAGTTATGGTGGCGTAGAAGCTGGCGCGCCATATGCTTATAATAAAGCAAGTAAGGGCGAAGATCTTTCCTTGGCAGGCTGGCAGTTCCAGGCACTCAAAGCTGCTAAGAACAGCAGCTTGAAGATTGATGGCTTGCACAGTGCATTGGATAAAATGGCTGACTATGTGGTGGCTAAACAGACGAAAGATGGCGGCTTTGGCAAGGCCAACCGTGATGAGCACTACAACCAATGGAGTCTCACAGGGGTCGGATCACTTGCATTGCAGACCGCCTCCAAAGGAAAAACAAAGGCCATCAAAGATGCCATTGAGTTTTTACACAAATTCCTCGAAGCAGAGCCTCTGGATTGGAACAAGAACTGCAATCTTTACTGCTGGTACTACTACACCCAGACCTTCTTCCAAGCAGGTGGTGAAGAGTGGAAATTCTACAATCAACAGTTCCTTCCGCAGATCCTTGCAGCTCAGAATCCTGATGGCAGCTGGAAAGCTGGCCGCGCTAACTGGCCGTCAGGCGATGCCAAGGATCCCGTCTATCGCCAATGCCTGTGCACTCTCCAATTAGAGGTGTACTACCGCTACCTCAAGGTAGCCGATCGTGAAGAAACATCTTTCTTTGACCGTTAACCCTCATTGATAGAGGTATTTCCTCGATGCAATGAAGCGCATAAAAAGACTCGATCATTCAGATCGAGTCTTTTTTTAATCGCCGCCACCACCACAGCCTCCCCCTCCGCAACCTCCACTATCACCGTCGGAACTGCACCCGGAGTTGCATGCTCCTGCACATCCATCATCTGACTTTTTCTTGTCGCCTTTTCTGCGACTCTCGGGTGTTCGAGATAGGTGCAGGTAGGCGACGATAGCGATAAATACAATCAATCCGATGGCCATTCCAGCTTCGCTTGGACCTTGGCAGGCAACCAAGCTGGTTGAAACACCAAGCAAAGCAAGGCAGGCAGCGATCTTTTGGATCTTGGTCTTGGGCAAAATCCAGTTCGTGGCCGCATTCACGCGAGTCCATTGTAAGTCTGACGAAAAGCGCATTTCGCTATCAGGCCAGATGTTGCTTGGCGGAACTGAACCAAAGATGCGCTGATAACTTGCCAAGGTCGTTTCATACCATTGGCGGAATTTACTGTCTTCAGATGCGCCCCCTTTCGTCGGGCCATGATGTAAAGCTTTCCCGAGCACGTTCGGGCAGAGATCTCCCCAGTAGGAATGCGTATAAACGAGATGAAGATGCCAAGCTTGATCCACTTCATCAGAAGGAGTCACGGGATGACCAGCAGCGCTCGCCAGGTAAAGAAAGCGGCGATACTCCTGGATCACTCTTTGGGCGAAGTCGAGACTCCACGCATTCTCACGAGCTAGTCTTTGGCTGAATTGCAGTGGGCTCGCAGGTGAATCGAGTTCAAATGCGACAATCTTCTGCCAAAGCGGATCCTCAAGGTAACTCATTCTGGAATCTTGAAAGGTCACCTAGTCTTATCAAGGCAGACTTTAAGCCTACTGCACCTTCATCCAGCGGGATCTGAAGGAGCGGTTTTCTTCCATCAATTGGGCCGCGACGGTGGCCGAGAGGCTGGGGAGCCCTGCGACGCGGGCAAAAGCAGCGATGCGCTCTTGGCGCTGATATTAGTCGGTGCTTTCAGTTGTTTTGCCCGAGTAAAACTGGGCGGCATCGAGCAGGGTTTGTGGGGGCAGCTCGTTCAGGGGCAGTGTGATTTTCCCACGATCCATGCTGATGGAAACAGTTTCTGTATTGGCGGCAACGATACGGCCATCCAAGCTGCTGCCAGCTTGGCGGGTGATTTTCCCCTGATACCCTTCAATTTTAAAGTCGGCAAAGAGTCCAGTGAGGAAGGCCTGAGCTTTAGTGTGCAAGTAGAGCTGACCTTCCAAGGCAGACTGGATTTCAGGGGAGTCAAAACGCATGCCCTGCAGCATGTCGATGACTCGAGCGTAATCATAACCATCGATCAGATTGGGTAGTGCTGCGGTAATCTCATTCCATTGGCCTAGTTCCCTCTGACGCAGCTCATGCTCAGAATTCATTTCAGATTGGCGCTGCTTCTGGAAGAGCTGTGACATCTCTTGTTTAATGGTGCCCTCCCATTCCTTCAGCATGGCCGTGAGACTGGGTGAAGATTCAAGCAGAGTCCTGGCATTGCGGATCTCTTCCATGCTCTTTCGACCTTCGTCCAGACTGGTCGGACTTTTTGGCTGGCGCAGAGTCAAAGCTATCGTCATGGGTTTATCCAAAGGCTCGACCAGAGAAGCGTAGCTGTTGACCCAGTCTAACGAGCTGCTGATGGAAGGACTTTTGACATCGCGGAGATGTTGTTTGAAAAAGCTGAGCTCACGAGCACCTAGAAGTCCATCTCCATGATGCCATTCAGCGAGTCCCTGGATGAGGTAACCAAGGATCGACTCATTTTGAGTCGTGTAGTCTAGCTTATTCTCAGCTGTGCCGAGACCCAGTCCGCTGCCCATGCGCGTGCCAAGGGTTTTGAAAAAACTAGCCAGCTCAGGAGTGACGAGGCTACTGCCACTCCCCGTCTCGTTTGCCATGGCCTGCAGATGCTTGGATGCGGCCTCTTTTTTTCCCAAGATGACAGCGCAGACGGCAGCATTGTAGCGTGCCCAATTCAGTGTGGGCTGGCGAACGTCTTCGGCCCGAATGAGCTTCTCAAACTGTGCTGCGGCTTCATTGAATTCTCGATGCTTGAGCATTTTTTCACGAGCAGAGAGGAACTGTTCAGCGACGGTTTTTTTGCCACTTGCCTGCACCGTCACACCATCACCGGTGAGATCACTGCGACTAGTCTCTACACGTTCTGTGATGGAAACCGCTTTTTTGCCGCCGCCTCCAGCGAACTGGATCAGCCAGCCCACGGCAAAGGCAATGCAAAGGGCAGCAGCGACACTGATACCCCACCGCACGCGGCGGTTGTTAATACGGGAGTTAAAACCCTGGCTGAGCAGCCCTTCGGCGAGACGCAGCTCGTCCACGGTTTCATCATAGTTCGCGCAGCGTTCCTGCGGTCGAAAGGCAACCATGCGATTCACGGCATGAATCGTGCGTGGGGCAAATCTCATGCCACTGTCCTCTAGCGCCACGCGCCGGCATTTGATCATGCGCAGCTGCTCAATGCTGTTGGTATCCGCTTTGTGAGGCGGTTGACCCGTTAAGGCATGGTAGATCGTTGCACCGAGGCTGAAGATGTCACTGCGGTAGTCTTCCCTATTATCCAGCACTTTCTCTGGAGCCACGTAGTAAGGCGTAGCCCAAATTTCGCCTGAAGAATCAGCTCCACGCTCCACGAAGAGGGCCAGGCCAAAGTCCACAACCTTGGCTGTGCCGGTCTCTGTGAAAAGGATGTTGGCTGGCTTCACGTCACGGTGAATCAGACCCAATTGCTGAGCTGCACGAAGGCCCTCGGCGACTTCACGCCCGATTTTCAATACCTCGGTCTCTTTGACTTTACCATCTCGGCGGATTCTCTGCTCCAGGTTCCCGCCAGAGACCAGCTCCATGGCGATGTAGAAATAGCCCTGGTCGTAACCTACTGAGTAAAGCTTGATCACGTTCGGGTGATTCACATTGGCCGTGATCAGCGCCTCCTGACGAAACTGCTCCACACGCGTGGCATCGCGGCTGTATTGGCGATTTAAAATTTTCAGAGCTACTCGGCGCCCAAGAGTCTCATCCTCAGCCTCAAACACTCGACTCATGCCACCTTCACCGATCTGGCGAACGAGAACGAAATGGTCAAACTTCCGCCGCACCCGAACCATTTGACCACAATAAGGGCACTTTAACTTGGTGAACGGCTCCAGGGACGTGACATCAATCTGGCTTTGGCAGACAGGGCAGGTGCTTAAATAGGACTGTTCGGGAGCTCGGATCACTGGAAAACGCGGAAAATGGACGTCGATCAGACAACGACGGCTGACTATACGTTCATCGCAGGAATAATGCTAGAAATTACAGATTGCTTAATTAATTCGAATATCGACTATGTTCAGACGCTATTTTGCGTTTCAAAATTCAATATTTTGCCTTCTTGTGCTCTTTAAACTGTGACTTGGACCCTTTCTGCAGACGACCTTGGCCAACGCCTCGACAAACTGGTAGCTACCCGCTTGCCAGAGCTTTCACGATCTCGCGTGCAGGATCTGCTGCGTGACGGCCACATTACGCTGAATGGAAAGGCGGTGAAAGCCAGCGTGACCTTTAAGGCAGGAGATACCGTCACTGTGGTCATCCCTGAGGTGAAAGCGCTGGAGGTGGTGGCGCAGGACATTCCTTTTGAGGTGCTTTTTGAAGATAAAGACATCCTCGTGCTCAATAAGCCGCCTGGATTGGTGGTCCATCCGGCAGCAGGCAACCCAGATGGCACGCTGGTCAATGCACTGCTGCATCACTGTGAAGACCTGAGCGGAATCGGAGGGGAGATGCGTCCCGGCATCGTACATCGTCTCGATAAAGACACTTCTGGCTGCATGGTCGTGGCCAAGAACGACATCGCCCACCGCCGACTGACAGAGGCCTTTGCAGAGCGTCGGCTGAGCAAAATCTACCTCGCAGCGATCAACGGACTGCCGAAAGAAACCAGTGGGCGCATTCAGAACTTCATTGGCCGCCATCCGGTGGATCGGAAGCGCATGGCGATCCTCTACGACGGTGCAGGAAAAGAGGCCGTTACCGAGTGGCAGCAATTGAGTAAGCATCAAGGAAGTGCCCTGATCCGCTGCAAACTACTCACCGGACGCACCCACCAGATCCGAGTCCATATGCGGGAATCTCTTGGTCATCCGATTCTAGGTGATCCCATCTATGGCAATCCAAAACGCCAAATTGTTTTCACCCCGAGGCTCATGCTTCATGCCTGGAAACTCAGCTTTTTGCATCCCATCCACGATCAGCCGATGAACTTTAAGGCAACGATTCCAGAAGAGTACGCTCCGTGGATCGAGGCTGCTGGCGATTTGATCTAAAGCGCCAGACCAGTCCAGCGCTTGCGACTTTCTTGTTTGGTGATGGCCAGAGTCAGCGCTTTTGGGTCGCCAACGAGGATGACTAGCTTTTTGGCACGAGTGATGGCGGTGTAAATGAGGCTGCGCTCTAGCAGGACGTAGTGCTGGGTGCTGATGGGGATGATGACGCAGGGAAACTCGCTACCCTGACTTTTATGGATGGTCATGGCATAGGCGAGTTGGAGTTCATCCAGCTCACCGGGCTCGTAGTCGATGAGGCGATCCCCATCAAAGCGGACGCTGACTTTTAAAGGCTCGGTCTCAATGCTGACGATGTGGCCGAGATCGCCATTGAAGACGTCTTTGTCATAGTTGTTGTGCGTTTGGATGACTTTATCACCGACGCGGAAGGTAAGGCCAAAGCGATCGATTTCATACTTCATCTCACTGGGCGGATTGAGGGCAGCTTGCAGGGCTTCATTCAAGGCTCGTGTGCCAAGCAGATGGCGATTCATTGGTGTGAGGACTTGGATGTCTTTGACCGGATCCAGCTGATAACGCTGAGGCAGACGGCGCTGCGCCAGATCAACGATGGTGCTGCTGATATCTTCGGGAGTCAGTGCTTCCAGGAAGAAAAAGTCGCTGTCTCGGCTGGGTTTGAGCTCGGGCATTTGACCGCGATTGATCTCATGAGCGCTGATGATGATGCGGCTAGTTGCAGCTTGACGGAAAATTTCCGTGAGATGCACGCAGGGAACTTTCCCGCTGCGGATGAGATCATAGAGCACCATGCCAGGCCCGACGGACGGTAGCTGATCAGCATCGCCTACGAGCAAGAGCATTGCACCTTCTGGCAAGGCGGCGAGAAATTGGGCCATGAGCGGGGTATCGATCATGGAGCATTCATCGACGACAAAGAGATCCCCCACGAGAGGTCGCGCACGATTCCGCCCCCAGGTGCCGATGCCCTGATATTCGAGTAGCCGATGCAGTGTCTTAGCTTCTAGTCCCGTGCTTTCATTGAGCCGTTTCGCGGCGCGTCCAGTGGGTGCAGCGAGCACGACTTTGATCTCTTTGGATCTTAAAATGGTCAGGATGGTGTGCAGGATGGTCGTCTTCCCTACACCGGGACCGCCAGTGATGATGAGGCATCGATTTTGCAAGGCAGCGATGACGGCGCGCTGCTGACTTTCTGCCAGTGACTTGCCAGTTTTCTCGGCAGCCCAGCGGATGACTTCATCAAAGTCCATCGCTGGATAATCAGGCGCGCTGGCTACGAGTGCTCGAATGTTTTGGAGGATGCTCTGTTCGGCGGCACGTAGATGGGGCTGATAAAGAACCGGCTGCCCGTCCAAAAGATGGCGCTCCATTTCGGAAGTTGTGATCAAGACTTCGATCTGCTCTGGAAGCAAGGTTTCGGCACCTTCGAGCAACTGGGCCGTTTTTAATAAGACCTGTGACTCTGGCAGGCAGCAATGGCCGTTGCTGGCCGCCGTCTCCAAGACATGCAAAAGACCCGCGCGCAGTCGCTCAGGCGCAAACTCGGCGATGCCCATCTGATAGGCGATGTCGTCCGCAGTTTTAAAGCCGATGCCGTGAATGTCCTGCGCGAGCCGATAAGGATTTGAGGTGAGCACGGACAAAGCCTCATCGCCGTAGGTCTTGTGAATGCGCAGTGCTCGGCTGGAGCTGATGCCGTGCTGATGGAGGAAGAGCATGATGTTATGCACGCTCTTTTGCTTCATCCATGAGTCCTTGATTTCAAGACGGCGCTTCCGCCCGATGCCTTCGACATCTTCCAGCTTCACGGATTCGTTTTCACCACACGCGGAGCTTTGCCGATGAGGCTGACAGGTTCTCGTTTGCCTTCAGGAATGACTTTTAAAATGCAGTAACCCGTCTCCTCGGTGTGATACGTGACACGCTCCACGAGGCCGTGGAGCGTGATCGTGACAGAGGGAGCAGGCATGACAAAAAGTGGAGGCTAACTTTACTCTTTGTTGGGTAGATCCCAGGCCTTTAGCCACTCGATTTTTTGCAGCTTGTAGCCCTGCTTCAGCAAACGCTGCTCCATGTCAGGGAAATGCGCGGCTCCATAAAAGATGGCGAGGTGTTTCTTGCCAGAGTCGATCTGCTTTTTCATGACCTCCAGCGCGTGGCGGTTCCGCTCGCCAATGATGACGGTGCCATTGCCAGACTCAATACCGGCCATGAGATTCTCCACGCGGTCAAACTCACGACCGACCATGAGCTTCAGTTCGGTGGCATTGTCTTCCTGCATGAGAATAGCCAGAAACTCCACCATGCTGGGCTCTTCTTTCTCTGGATCAGCCGTGATGCTGCTGGCGATGGCTGCCTTCATCCAAAGAGTGAGGAATGTTTCCTTTTTATCCTTTTGAGTATCCAGAAAACCTTCCGTGCTCATGTCTGCATGTACGAAGTTTGCAGCTTTGTAGTCGATGCATTGTAGCTGGCTTTCTAGTGCTAGTTTTTTGAGCATGTTTTCCTGCATTTGGCCCAACCANNNNCTAGTGCTAGTTTTTTGCGCATGGTTTCCTGCATTTGGCCCAACCATTGGAGTTTGGTGTTTCCATCAGCCACCTTCATTTCTTCACGCTGCTCAACGGGACGTCCGACCAGTTCGTAGAGCACAGCCTCATAGTTTTTAAAGCGCAGGTTCAGGGTATCAAAGTAGGTTTTATCAGCAATGTGGACTGCGCCCACGAGATCGACGATTACGCCTGTGGGCGAGATATAACTGGCGGAAGCGGTCTGTAATGAGGCTCCTTGGTCATCTTCTACGAACCGGATGAAGTCGGTGGTTTCCGCGGCAGGATTAGCGCCAGGAGCTGTCTTGATGTCGGCAAGGCAGAATCCGCTCAGGAAAATAGACAGCAGAAAAAGAAGTGGCGGTGATTTCATGATTCGAAGGAAGCGGTGTACTTGAATCGTATCTGCTCCATGTCCGTGATCAAACTCAGTGTTTTCTTTTTCCTAGCCCTTCTTGCCGCAGCTCGCTCTCAGGTCAATGTGATGAGTCTGGGTGCCAAAGGAGATGGCCAAGCGGATGATACAGAGGTAATCGAGAAGGCTATCTTAAAGCACGGAAGCGTCAGTTTCCCCAAGGGGACTTACCAGATCTCACGCACGATCATCATCCCACTGAGTGAGTCAGGGTTCACGGCCATCTCGGGTGATGGCACCGCGCGGGTAGTGATGGCAGGTGCTGGACCAGCCTTTTTTTTCAAAGGCAGCCATGAGGGAACTGCCGCTCCAGCCACAGTGAAATCAGTGATTTGGGATCAGGAGCGTACGCCGATGGTGAGTGGAATCGAGATCGTGGGTGCTCA
Source organism: Verrucomicrobiota bacterium (assembly GCA_026397605.1). Lineage (GTDB taxonomy): Bacteria > Verrucomicrobiota > Verrucomicrobiia > Verrucomicrobiales > Verrucomicrobiaceae > Prosthecobacter. The sequence continues at coordinate 10,183 of JAPLUM010000414.1, forward strand.
TGCCGAGGCGGATGGGATCGAGGCCACGGGGACGATGCAATTGACCCTTTCACGCGTGGTGATTCGTGAGTGTCGACATGCCGTGCATCTGACGATTCGGAATCGGAATGTGCTCATCGCTGACTGCCACTTTTATCACAATCGCGGCATCGGTGTGTTTTTAGATCAGGTGAATCTGCATCAGATCAATGTGGTCGGCAGTCACATCAGCTATAACGGCGGCGGCGGAATCGTCTCACGCGGCGGTGAAGTGCGGAATTTACACATAGGCACCTGTGACATCGAAGGCAATCATGATCTGGAAGGACCACCTGCGGCGAATGTGGAACTGAATTCAACGGGCGGCTCCATCGCTGAAGTGGCCATCACTGGCTGCACGCTGCAACATACGAGTAAAGCTCCAGGTTCTGCGAACATCCGTATCCTCGGTGCAGGCACCGATCCTAGCCTGGAGCGCCGAGTCGGCAGAGCCCATACCCGGGAGGGGAATGTGACCATCAGTGCCAATGTCTTCAGTGATGTCAGAACCAATATCGAACTGCGTGAAGCGAGAGGCGTTACGATCACCGGAAACACTTTTTGGGAAGGTTTTGAGCAGGATCTGCTGGCCGAAAACTGTGAGCACCTGGTCATCAGCAACAATAACTTTGACCGCAATCCTCGCTATGCTGTGAATGGCTTTAAGGATGCAGAAAACAATGGCATCCGGCTGACAGGATGCGTGGATAGCTCCTTCACAGGAAACATCATCTCTGGCGTCTGGCGTCAACGAGCGGCGGTAGATGTCACTGGTGGCAGCCGACTCATCATTACCTCAAATCATATCCTGGATTCAGATGGCGCAGGCCTGCGGCTGGATGGAGTGACCCGGAGTCTGATCACTCAAAACATCATCCGTGATGATCGCCCAACGGAGAGACGCAGCAAGGAACCCTCTTTAAAGATCATCCAAGGCAGTGAGAATCAAATCTCTGGCAATCTGCTCAGCAACCCGGCCAAAGAAGAATGAAACTCAGCGCGTGAGCAATCCTGCGATGCAAGCCGTGCAGTAACAGGCCAGCAGACCACCGATCATGGCTTTAAAGCCTAAACGAGCCAGCTCAGCGCGTCGTCCCTCAGCCAAGGCACCGATGCCGCCGATCTGAATGGCGATGCTGGAAAAATTGGCGAAGCCGCATAAGGCATAGGTGGTTAT
>JAPLUM010000156.1 GCA_026397605.1 Verrucomicrobiota bacterium
ATGCTCAAGGTTTTTTGTGCGGCTGAGATCGCCTCCGCCTTTTTACCCATTTGGGCCAGGATGGTTGCGCGGGCGTACGGGATGCCTGGATCCGCTGGATCTGCTTGCTCACCCTGCTTCAAGGCCTCAATCGCTTCAGGAATACGACTCTGCCCATTCAGGGCTAATCCCAAATTATACCATGCACGAGCAAAGCGAGGATCAGCGCGAACCGCTTCTTTCAGCGCAGCGATGGTCTTATTTATATCCCCCGTTTCACTGTAAGCCAGACCTAACTCGTAATGATACTGAGCTTCATTGGGAGCCAGCTTAATGGCGTCTTGCAGCTTTTGAATCGTCCGTGTGGGATTGCCGCTGGCGTTGTAGAGCATGGCCAGATCATGATGAAAAGGCGGCGAGTTGGGATCCCATGCCACAGCCGTTTCCATATGCTGTATGGCTCGTGGCACCTCACGCTGGGCAAAGTAAAACTGTCCGAGCTGCATTTGGCCACTCGGTTGATCCGCATTCAGTTGCAGCATGTGTTGCAGGTCTTTTGCCGCCGCTGAATTGAAATCTAACGTGTCACGTAGAGCCCACGCAGCCGCCACTCGCACGCTGCGCGCTGGGTCAGACAAAAGCGCTTCCATACCACTGCGCACACCAGGAGCTTGCAGCGCTGGTTCGAGGCTACGCAGTGCGGATTGGCGCACCAGCGGATGCTCATGCTTCATTTGGGTACGCAGAGCCTCAGTCACTGGCGGCTGATCCGCCCAGCGATCCAGCACCAGACTTGCACTGGCCTTCCAGTGCGGCATTTCATCGCTCTCTAGCAGCGCGATCAGGCCATCCCGTGCCGTTTGGTCGCCCTGTCTTGCTTTGGCGATCAATGTGGCGCGTGTCCTTGTTTTCCGATTCATCTTTTCACCCCACCACTTCTCTGTCGCTGCCAGAGACCACTCGTTATCTTTGTCCTGATGACATTTATTGCAGGCATTGGGTATACCAAATTGCTTGGTTAGTAATGGATCAGGAATGGTAAAACCATGATCATGGCGCGGATGCCGCTGCATGTAAGTGGTCTGCGGCATGTGACAATTGATGCACTGATTACCAGCGCTCTCTGTCTGATGAAAGCTGTGCATCTCCGGGAGAATGACCGGTGCTTTGGGAAACCCACCCGCTGTATGGCATCTCATGCAGAGCTGATTCCCTGTCAGGATCGTCTTCATGCTATGCATGTCATGACAATCCATGCAGCGCACACCGGAGTGATACATGCGACTGCTGATGAAGCTGGCAAATTCATAGTCCTCATCACGGATCTGACCATCTGGGTAATAAATGTCGCTGCCATCGGTGATCGTGAGCTGATAGTGATCCCAAAACGAATCGCCTGGCACGAAGTCTCCCGTCACCTCACCGCGACGGGCGTGACAGCCCGCGCAGTTGTCTGTGTGCTGATCTCGGGTCCAGTTCGTTTTGATCGCAGGATTCTGACTGTGCGCCTTCATCGGCCCGTGACAGGACTCACAGCTAACCGTCATCTCAGCCATCGTCGTTTTATAGGTATCTGTCGGCGGATCATAGTTTTTCCGCACACGAGTGTTATGGCAGCTCGCACACATTTGATTCCAGATCATGCCACGTCCCGTCCAGTGACCCCATTCGCCGGGCTTACGATCTTCATTGCCATAGACATTGAACCAATCTCCCCGCAATGGATCAAAGCACGCCTCCATCGTATGCAGCGCCCCGCGTGGACCTTTGACCAAGAATTGCCGCAAAGGATCATGCCCGATCACACGCTCCACCGGATAAGCCTCTACCTTGTTTTCAAAGCCTAATGAAGTTAGCTGATACAGCTCTCCTTTTTTCTCTGTCTGAGTCATCTGTGAGCCATGCTGGAAAGATTTTGATGGAGAAAAGGCAGAAAGATCCAGCTCATCATTCGGCTTTCTCTCCGCCAGTCCATGGTGTGATCCCTTCCATTTCTCAAACTCCACTGCATGACACTGCTTACAGGCGTCTGAGCCCGCATACTCAGCAAAGGCAGCCTTTTCATCTGGCATCACAAAAGGTGTGATCACCTTGGCCGGCACGGCAGCGACAGGCACCTCCGTATAATTTTTTGCAGGCCAAAGCGCCCAGCCAATCAGCGCCATGATCCCCACCATAACAGCAACGAGGACCAGCCCTGCTTTCACATTCGCAGGCGGTTCAGGTGTCGGGGCAGATTTCTTCATTCAGTGGCTCTTCATTACGTCGCAAAGGCAGACTCGGTCAACGAAGCTTCCAGCTTTAGCATTGCTTAAAACTTAGGGAGAAAATCACTTCTCCACCCGAACCAAGGCAACCCGGCGATTTTTTGCACGCCCGTCATCACTGCTATTCGTCGCAATTGGGCACTGATACCCCACCCCACATGGCGTGAGCCTTGAACTGGCCGCAGGAACCTTTTCACTCAAGGCTGTCACAACAGCAGCAGCACGCTTTTTAGAAAGTTCGATGTTATCTTCAAAGCCACCTACACCATCCGTATGACCGACGACAAGAAGTCGCAGAGAAGCGTCTGATTTGAGGAGCTTTTCCACCTCAGCGAGTGTTGGGGCAGACTCAGGCTTTAAGGTAGCTGAACCGGTATCAAAATAGAAACCATAGAGGTTCACACCGCCCTGATCCAAAATTCTCGACGCCATTTCTTCAGCCTTTACGACAACCATCTTTTCTTCCATCGCAGCCGACTCGATCACATCCAGCGCAATAACCGGCACACCTTTGGCTGGTTGCAGGCTCTTTGGGTTAACGGTGCCTACTTTATAATTTGTCACGAGAAGAGAAAGGTGATTCCCGCCCTTCTTCGCTGCCAAGTAACGGCAG
>JAPLUM010000455.1 GCA_026397605.1 Verrucomicrobiota bacterium
GCGATCCCGAGACCGATCCCGCAGCAGCGCCAAAGCCTTGAACCTAGCCACGCCGAATGCCCACGGACGGAAGTTCGCGAGGTCATACAGATCCCCCAGCCGCTGCCAAAGCACCACCGCCACTTCCTGCATGACCTCCCGTGCATCCTCCCGCGAAGGAACGAGCGTCCGCACAAAGCCCAGCAACGCCTCTTCATGGCTCACATAGAGCCGGAGGAACTGGTCGTGCTTTGCATTTTCCGCAGGTGTCATCAAAGGGACATTCCGCGAGCCGCCTGTATTTGCCGAAAAAAGTTTTCAAACGGCGAAAATTACCAGCGGATGCTGCTTGGTGAGCCAAGCTTACCAACAGCAAGACGATGAACAAGTGAGCACGGCGCTCTTACATAGCGCCTCATTTCGAAGCAGCGATCGCCTCCCGCATTGCGGCGAGCACTTTCATGACTTCGGCAGATCGGGCGGGCGAAAACCGGCCTGTTTTTTACCCGATGGATTTTGGGTTCGCCAGTCAGAGGACTTCAAAAATTCCACTTGCCAGCTCTCTTTCTTTGAATACTCTTATTTTAAGAGTATTATTTTTTCAGGAGTGAATTTAGGAGCCCCCATTGATTTTTCGAGTTTGAACACCACCGTTCACGGGCCGGTGCGGCTGGGAGTTCTCACTGCCCTGCAATCTGAGGGGCCGTTGGATTTTACGACGCTCAAAAACCGGCTGAATACGGCGGATGGAGCCATCGGCATCCATCTTCAGAAACTGGAGGCGATAGACTACATCGTCTCGACGAAGCGATTTGTCGGGAAACGACCGAACACCACCTACGAGCTAACAAAGCGGGGACGAGACGCGCTTTTTGACTACCTCGAAACGATGCAGCGGCTGATCGATTCCATCAATCTCACCCAAAACAAGAATCCCAACCACAAAACCTAACAACGATCATGGAAAACACCCACATCTCCGCTGTCCCTCCACTTCCGCCTCAATCTGAGCCCCACTCGGCCCCGGCGATGTCTCCAGAGCAACTCCACGCCGATATGAATACGATCCGCTCTGTTCTGAGCAGCGGAAGCGCCGACCAAGGACCTCATCGAGTGATCATCGCTGGGAGCAACATCTTTTGTGGATTCATCCTGGTCATTGCGATTCCATTCATCCTCTTGGGTTTCCTCATGGTGTTAGCGTCCCCGTTTTTCCTGGCAGGTTGGGGACTGCTGAAAAATCGCAGTTGGGGGGCCACCGCCGCGGTCGTCGCCGCCGTTTTAAATCTCATGAATATTCCCTTCGGAACCGCCTTCTCCATTTACACCTTCTGGGCGCTGACAAAAGACAAACTCAAAACGCCCAAATCGTCCGACTGAAAAGGCCTGCCATGACAAAGCCCTGCACGCCGCCTCTGCAACAGACCGCAGCTTACTTCCCTTGCTTCACATACTCGTCGCGGGACAGGAAGCCGTCTTTGTCGGTGTCCAATTTCGTAAAGCGCTCGCCAGCAGCAGCGGCATCGGATTGGTGGGTGGTGTAGTAGTCGCGGGAGAGCTTGCCGGCTTTTTCTTTATCGAGTTTGTCGAAGCGGGCACCGCGATCGTCGGTGGCGGCGGTAGGAGCTGGTGCGTCGGGTTTGCCTTTGCCTTTGGTTTTGCCTTTCTTGGGCTTGGCACCGGGCATCTCGGCATCGGAGCCGACGGGCGGGAGGTGTTTGGCGAGGGTTGCTAGCAGCTCCTGGTGCTCGGGTTTGCTGGCGAGGCTGATGGTTTCGTTGGGGTCGTTTTGTTCGTCGTAGAGTTCGGTGCCGACGATTTGGGAGCCGTTGCGCAGGCGATAGAAAGTGGCGCGGTAGCGGTCGTTGCGGATGCTGTAGCCCATGACGGGGCCTTCAGGGGCTTTCTTCGGGTATTGGCTGATGGCCACCTTGGTGGATGGAGCTGCGGGGTTGTCGATGAAGGTCTTCAAGCTGCTGCCGCCGAGGCCGCTTGGGATCGGCAGGCCACACACGTCGGCGAGCGTCGGATACACATCGACAAACTCCACCGTGGCTGCGCATTTTTGACCCGCAGACTTTGATCCAGGAACGCTGATGAGCAAAGGAGCACGGGTAGCGAGTTCAAAGTTCGTATGCTTATGCCACAGGCCGTGATCGCCGAGCTGCCAGCCGTGATCACCCCAGAGCACGATGATGGTATTGTCCGCGAGACCTTCTTTTTCGAGCGCATCGAGCACCTTGCCGATCTGGGCATCCATGTAGCTGATGCAGGCATAGTAGCCGTGGCGCAGATTCTTGGCGAAGTCAGCAGGGATGGGATCTTCCTTTGGCACGCCGGGGTAGTTGTGAATCTCGCCATTGGTGTGGCCAACATAAGGCGGTGCGCCTTCAGGCAAGTGATCGATGGCTGGCAAAGGGATACTGTTGGGGTCGTAGAGGTCCCAGTATTTCTTTGGCGCGACGAAGGGCAGATGCGGCTTCAAAAAACCGACCGCGAGGAAGAAGGGCTCGCCTTTGGCTTTGAGGGCGGCGAGGCGCTTCACGGCTTCATTCGCGGTAGCACCATCGGGAAGCTGGCTGTCGTCTTTAGGACTGACTTCAAAGGAAGGACCGCCCTTGGCTTCTTTGTCCTTCTTTTTAACCGAAGGATCGTTGGCTTCAGGAGAGGAGTATTCCACCACGTTGACATCATGTGATGTGACGATCTGCTTTGTCCAATCCACCTGGTCGGTATCGACGGCCTTACCAAATGGATACCAATGCGGCGCGGTCCATGAACGGCCGTCTTCATGGCCTTTGTGGTAGATCTTGCTCAGCGCCTCGCACTGATAGCCGTTCATCTTGAAATGCTGAGGCAGCGTGATGCAATCCGGCTGCGCTGGGCGGAAGTGCGTCTCGAGATCCCACACCTTCGTCACATCGGGTCGCAAGCCCGTCATGATCGCGGTGCGTGACGGACTGCACACAGCTTGCTGGGTGTAGGCCTTTTCAAAGACGATGCCACGAGCCGCGATGCGGTCGATGTTGGGCGATTTGATCAGCCTGTCGCCGTAGCAACCAAGCTGTGGGCGCAGGTCATCGATGGAGAAAAACAGGATGTTAGGCTTCGTCGCTGCGTGGAGCGATGGTAAAGCCAGGAGGAGGGCGGTGAGGATGTGTTTCATGATGCTTGGTTGCGATTATTT
>JAPLUM010000336.1 GCA_026397605.1 Verrucomicrobiota bacterium
TATTTGCGTTTTGGGGAGGTTTTGAAGGAGGAGGATCTGGTCAGGCTGCGTGATTTGACTCGTCGCCGTTCAGATGGCGAGCCTTTGCAGCATTTGCTTGGCACCGTGGACTTCCTTGGCAACGAACTCATCAGTGATCACCGAGCCCTAATCCCTAGGCCTGAAACAGAGCATCTTGTGGATTGGATGATTCGTGAGGTGAAAGCGGGACGTTTGAAATTGCCAGCTAGCCTGCTAGACGTGGCGACGGGGTCTGGCTGCATTGGACTGACTTTGGCGTCTGCATGGAAGGATTGCCGTGTGCTGCTTTCTGATATTTCTGAAGAGGCTCTCGATCTGGCACGCATGAATGCCTCCCGGTTGGGTCTCTATCAGGTGAAGTTGGTGCGCAGTGATCTGTTTGAGAAAATCACCGGTTGTTTTGATCTCATAACTGCCAATTTGCCCTACATTCCGTCAGCTGAAATCCGCACTCTGAGCCGTGAGGTGCGTCGTGACCCGGTGCTAGCTCTGGATGGTGGTCCTGATGGCTTGGATATCGTCCGGCGGTTCTTGGTCGAGGTGCAGCCACATCTTACGGACGGCGGACTGATTGTTTTGGAGGTAGGTCATGATCAGGGCAGGGAAGTGGCAGATCTGGCTGAAAAATGTGGCTTTGTTCGTTCTCGTTTGTTGGCGGATTTGGCTGGAATTGAGCGTTTTGTCATCGCTGAATATGTCGCCCCACTCGCCGTCGCCAGCATCACTCCTGAAGCGAACCCGACAGACACAGAGTCGGCTTCCTGAAAGTAATTTCACTTTCTTTGTAACGTCGGAAGAAAAATCAGATATATAAAGGAAGCCCACGGGTTTCTCTCTTTCTCAAAAACTATTCACGGTGGTCGATGTGCAAAGAGAGTTCCTGGGGGTGGTTTTTCAAAAGTATGTCGGCTCCCCCCACGACACACGCTGCCTGGAAAAGCGTATCCTTCCCGCGTACACTGATCGCTCAGACGAATCAGGAGATTGTTGACGCCACACACCATGAAGAAATGCAGCGTTTAGCAAATGGAGGTAAGCACGCAGATCCATTCAGCGATTTTGTTTTCTTTGTCATTTTCCCCATGTTTGTGTGCTTCGCGGTGATCTTTATCGGTCGGCGACTGATGTCTTGAGCATCTTCTTACTTGCCACACGCGTCTGTCCGACGCACAAGAAAGAGCATCATGGAAAAACTCATCGTTCACGGCGGCGCCGCACTCAAAGGTCGGGTCAATATCAGCGGATCTAAAAACTCCTCTCTGCCTATCCTCGCAGCCACTTTGCTGACCAAGGATACCTGCACCATCCGCCGTGTGCCGGATCTGAGTGATACCAATTACATGGTCCGCATCCTAGGCGAACTCGGCGCTGAGGTAGAACGCGCTAGCGGCGTGGTGGTGGTGAAGGCGGAGAAAATTAAGTCGGTGGCACCCTATGATCTCGTTCGGAAAATGCGTGCTTCGATCTGCGTACTTGGGCCGCTCACAGGACGCTTGAAAAAGTGTGTCGTGTCTCTTCCCGGAGGCTGTGTCATTGGGGATCGCCCGGTGGATCTCCATCTCAAAGGCTTGGAAGCGCTCGGAGCTGTGATTACAGTTGATGGTGGAGACATCTCGGTGAATGCCAAGAAGGGCTTCAAGGGCGGTCCGATGAATCTCATGGGCAAGCATGGCTCTACCGTTTTAGGCACGGACAATGTCATGATGGCCGCTACATTGGCCAAAGGCACCACGATCATCGAAGGCGCTGCAGCGGAGCCTGAGGTAGAGGATTTGGCTAATTTCTTGATCAAAATGGGTGCCAAAATTGAAGGTGCAGGCACAAACCGAATCACCATCGAAGGTGTGAAGGAGCTTCACGGGGCTGAACACACCGTCATCCCAGACCGGATCGAGGCTGGCACCTTCCTCTGCGCAGGGGCTATGATCGGTGATGGCATCACGCTGAAGCGGGTCATGCCAGAGCACATGAAATCTGTGACTGACGTTTTAAAGAAATGCGGCTTCCCAATCGAGATCGGAAAGGATAGCATCAGCATCGCCCCCAACCCGAAAGCTAAGGGTTTTGATCTGACGACGCTTTGTTACCCAGGATTCCCGACAGACATGCAGGCCCAGTTTTGTGCCCTTGCCTGTGCCATTTCAGACGTCAGCACCATCACCGAGACCATTTTCCCACAGCGTTTCATGCACATCGCTGAAATGAAGCGCATGGGAGCCAATATTGACCTACAGAGCGGAGCATCTTGATGACAAACTAGCTGGGCTAGGTGCCCAGCTAGAACGTGTGAAAGAATAACAGCAGGGCGGTATCAGCCGACCTGTGCCGTTAAGGCCTGCCCACCATGACTTGACGCACTCCATTGTCGTATTCGACGACCAGTGCCAATTCTGGGATCTCTGAGGGCGTAGTAGTCTCACGGATGGCCCGGCCTAGACCGGTGGCTCCAGCACCACTTGCTGTCATGTTGGTTGTGGGTAGAGAGAAGGATTTCACCTTGCTTGGTTGATTGTTAAAGCTCTGACCTTTACGCAAGATCAGATACGGGTGGCGTAGTGCATCTGTGGTGAGGGTGACCGGCAGCAGTGAACTGGCTCCACGAAAAAGAGCTAAATCAGTGCCTGTTGGGGCACCGACAAGAGTTGTCAGAACAAGGTATGTCCCTTGGGTTGGTTCCACCTCGACTCGGTTGATGATACCAATGGTTGCTCTGCCGCAGCCTTGAGCTGGCTGACCCTCGCGGATGAGGACATTGAGTTTGCCCGCAGGATTGCTTTGCATGAGAATCAGCGCTTGATCGTTGGCACCTGTCACGCCTGTGCCTGCTAGCTGGACTAGCGCTAGCTGTTGGCCATTGGTTTGCCAAAAAGAAATGAATTTTGCAATCTTTACGCCACTGAGACCTGCTGCTGGGATGTAAGGCGGCATGGTCGTGGTCACGGCTACGCCTAAATCGACCCCTTTGCGCAGAATCTGGCGGTAGTTGGTGCCGTTATGCAGCCAAAGTGCTTCATTGTTAGCCGCAGGGACCACAGTGCCAGTGCTGCCAGCAATGGTGCCACGGAACAGAGTGTTAGTTGCATCAGCTGATTCACCAATAAAACTAGCATAGGTGGTGCCAGCTACCGGAGCGCCAGCGGCATCGCTAATCTGATTTCCTTTTTGAGCAATGAGAGCAGTCGTCCCGCCGAAGGTTCTAGCAAAGACCGCTTGATTGGTTGCAGCTACTGTGCCGATCGCAGTGGAGAAGACCGTCAGTGAATCCTGTTGCGCAACGCGTGGGGTGAATTGTCCATAGATTGGACCACTTGAGAAGGCTACAGCGCCTTCTCTCAGGGCTTCTCTGGTTGAGGTCGTGAAGTCGTGGATGACCAGCCCGCTATCATTCGTTGCCACCGTTTCATTCGTGGTAGGTGTGAGTGAGCAGGTAAAGGCCATTCTTGGTGCCACTGCGTTGCGCGATTGCGCGATTTGTAAGAAACTCAATGGGAGCGCGCCTGCCACGGTTGCTGGTGCCACGATTGGGAATTCAGAAATAGGGGCACCAGTGCGAAAAAGATTGGTGTAGAACGCTCCGTCGTCCAAATATATTACCTGGTTGTTTTTAGGCGTGGTAGCTGTGCTCGCTCCTGCATTGAGCAATGTCGAGTGGAAGATGGCGCGAGAGGGGTCATTTACAAGTGATCTGCTGATCACGTTCACCAATGCGTTGCCTTCTTGGATACGGCTTTTAAGGATTAATACAAGGCCATTGCCGCCTAGTGTGTTAAAGATGCCGATGTCTTTGTTTCCATTGGAGCCTGTGCCGGTTAAAGTGCTGGTGAACCCAAATTCTCCATCCGCATTCATGCTCACGTCCCCAAAAGCATTATAAAGTATGTTTTCAGCGCCTGGCGCATAGTCCGCTTTCACGGCGATTTTCGTCAGGGGGATGCTGTGTGTCAGTTGCTTATAAATAAACACAGCGCCTGCATTGTCGACCGAGGTTGAGTCTTTGGAGGCTGCGACGATCGCTGTATTACCAACAATGGCACAGGATGAGCCGAAGGCCTTGGAGGCGCTGTCGGCTGCTCTAAGTTTGATGAATTCTGTGGTGCTCGAAGATTTCAGGTTAAACGCGTAGGCTGCTCCTACTCCTGAGCTTTTGTTAGGTGCACCTACAAGTAGTAAACCATTTTGAGCGCCTAAACTTGATCCAAAGCGGTCGGTTAGTGCACCATCACTTGCTGTGAGAATGCTTTCTGCTGAACTGATAAGGTTGTGAGTAAATACCTTTCCATTACCAACACCATTTTGATTTGCCCCTGCGATGATGGTGCCGTTGACCAGTAAAACAGCACCACCAATTTTGTCATCGAGTGCTGCGCCTGCTGGAATCACCCGCTTAAGCTCAGCGCCTGTCGTTAGATCAAAAGCAATGAATCCTCCGGTTTTGGGTGATCCCATGTTGGGTGATCCTACAATACCGATGTTACCATCGACTGCGACGCTGGTTCCGAATCCATCCCCGGCTACCCCGCTAGAATCAACCAGTTTTGAACCCACTTGAAGTCGGGTGACGAAATTATAAACATAGGCACTACCTTTGTTTGCATCATCAGCTGGGCTGCCGATGAGAGCAATGTTTCCAACGATAGCGATCGAACTGCCGAAACGATCTCCCGGGGCTCCCGCGTTTACGTTGTCATTTTCGGGAGAAAATCTTCCGATGAGAGCTCCGGTGGACAGATTGTAGATGAAAACTGAACCTCTAGTCACATTCAAAAAGTCAGGTGCGCCAATGAGGGCGATGTCACCTGAGATAGCGCAGCAGTAGCCGAATCGTGCGTTTGAGCTCGGGGTGGTTTCGACAGGAGGCAAAATCTTGCGTGTCCAAGCTCCCGTGAGGGCGTTAAAAACCTGCAAAGCTCCTCGATTCGCAATAGGTACTGTTGTTCCTTCAGGTTCAGACGAGAGCGGTGCACCTACGATAATCCACTTTTCTGAGGCCGCTAGGGTGCCTGGTTCATTGCCCATTTGATTGCCATCCGGCGTGGGCGTGACGTTCCATTTACCAAAGAGCTTTTGCACACTCAGATCCTGAGAAAGGCCGTCCATACTCAGGGACAAAGAGAGCGAAAGGACGAGTGCGGAAGGAAGGCACTTTCGAAGGCTGTTGGTTAAGCCCTGCTTAGCAATTGTTTTCATAAGAATCGTGTGGGGGTGGTTGAGAATAAAATACAATGTATGGTCAATTTAGACCCCTGATCTTCTCAGGATGATCAAAGAAAACAAGAAATAAAGGCGCTGCACCCAAGATATTTTGTGGTTTTCGGCTCACCGCTCTCAAGTAAGTTCCACAAAGGGCTGGCATTTGATGAGTTTGTCCCTGTGGCCAGCGATTGATGTGTAAAGCATCGGTTCCTAACGCCCTGCCAAACATATGTTTTTCCAGATTCCTCTTCTCAGATTCATTTTCCTCTTTGCACAGTGCCAAAGTCCGCTATTCTGTGCGCCCCCTTTCTCCCCTGATGCCCGATCCTAAAAACACTCTCCGACTTGGTCTGCCTAGTGGCAGTCTCCAGGAGCCGACGCTGGAACTCTTTAAGCGTGCGGGTTTTAACATCGTGGTTCCCTCCCGCTCCTACCGGCCAACGGTGGATGACGCTGAGCTGGAACTGCGCCTGCTGCGTGCCCAGGAAATCGGTCGGTATGTGGACCATGGCTTTCTCGACTGCGGCATCACGGGCCGTGACTGGATCGCTGAAAACAATGCAGATGTCGAAGTGCTGACAGATATGCGTTACTCAAAGGCGACCTCCATGCCTACCCGCTGGGTTTTGGTCGTGCCGAATGATTCCCCGATCAAGTCCGTGAAGGATCTTGAGGGCAAGCGTATCGCTACCGAAGCGGTGGACATGACCAAGGCCTACCTAGCTAAAAATGGTGTCTCGGCTGAAGTCGAATTCAGTTGGGGTGCTACAGAGGTAAAGGTCCCTGAATTGGTGGATGCCATTGTGGACATCACCGAAACAGGCAGCTCTCTACGCGCCAATAAGCTGCGCATTGTGGATACGCTCATGGAGAGTTATCCGCAGTTTATCTCCAGCAAGACAGCTTTCCAGGATCCTTGGAAGCGTCAGAAAATGGAGACGCTAGTTCTTTTACTCAAAGGCGCATTGGAGGCTCGCGACAAGGTCGGCCTCAAAATGAATGTGCCTGCGAATGCCTTGCAGGAAGTCGTCGCCACTCTTCCGAGTGAGCGCTCACCCACTGTCTCCCAGCTTGCTTCGCAGGACTGGGTAGCCGTCGAGACGGTCATTGCGGAATCCGTCGTGCGGGAGATAATCCCGCGGCTAAAATTACTCGGTGCCGAAGGCATCGTGGAATACCCGCTGAACAAAGTCGTTCCTTAACCGGACGAAACAAGAAAACAAGAGAACAACCACTATGGGATCACTTAAAAAGCGCAGAAAGACGAAGATCAACAAGCACAAGCGTAAGAAGCGCATGCGCGCCAACCGTCATAAGAAGCGTTTGCGCTATAAATCATAGTCGTTGACTCTGACGACGAGTCGTTGTCTGCGGCCACTGGTCGTGGACATCGACTTCAGGTCGTTTCTATCAACATCATGACATTTATCCCTCCAGCGATGAGACCGACTCAACTCGCTGAGGGAACTTCACGCCTGAGACTAGGGTGCAGCCTTTTAGGTTGCGCCTTTTTCATGGGGGCTTCCGTGGTCAAATCAGCTGAGGTGGTTAAGCCTACGCTGCCGATGAAGGCAGACTCTCCCAGCCTTGCGCCTGCTGGTGGAACAAAGGCGGACGCTAAGCCGCAGGGGCCGCCAGTTGCCCGCGCTGATCTTACGTTTCCTAAAATCGTCACCAAGCTGCCGGCGGATCTGCAAATCCAAGTTGGAGCTGAAAAGGTGGCAGAAACGCTGGCGCATTACTCGACCGCACTGCAATTGGAGAAATCTGGGCAGATGCGCGAAGCTTTGACCCATTTTTTAGCGGTTCAGGACGTGGACCCTACCCATCCAGAGCTGGCCGCCCACACAGCTGAGTTGCTCTATCATTAT
>JAPLUM010000753.1:0-11812 GCA_026397605.1 Verrucomicrobiota bacterium
ATAGATGCGATGATCACCGGCACGGCAACGGTAGAGCTTCCGGCCACCTGAACGCTCTAAGACACCGAACTTTTTGGCTAACAGAGCTTCTTCCAAGTCACCGGGTTTAATGTCCATGGCTTCAAAGAGTTGAAACTGGATTTTTGTCGGCAAAGTGGAGAGCTCAGCGGCGCTGATGTCATTGAATACGATCTGGAGCATGATTTTAGAATAAAGGCCCTAGGCAAAAGCGCAAAGGAAGAAAACAGGGGGCTATTTGACCGACTCTTTTTTGGCTGCTGCTTTGGCTTTGGCAGCTTCACGTATTTCGGGGGAAGTGAGCGCCATAAACATCCACCCCACCAGCGTGATCAGCAAAAGTAGCAGTACGACCAGAATGTAGGGTGCGGCGCGTTTGGGCAGATTCATGGAGATCCGTAATAGCGGTCAAAGTCGGCCGCATTCAATTGTCGGATATTTTTCGTGCGGCAGACGAGAGTCGTAACTATAATTTGAATCAGAACCATGATCGGCTCAACCTTTCCATTTCAATTGATGACGTCCTTCCTGGTCGGGTGGGCTCTTCTGAGCCATGGGGTGCCGGCAGCAGAGGCTGCAAGCTTGGAGATTGCCATGCATCACCGTTCGGGCAGTGACCCGCTCCTGCTCGACTCCCTTCGCTATCAAAATCGCGCTGGCGAAGATTGGTCGGTCACTCGATTGAGTTATTTGATCAGTGGTCTGTCTCTTCAGCGCGAGGACGGCTCCTGGTTTGAGATGGCCGATTCACTAGCGTGGATGAATGCGAGCACTCGCAGGCAATCCATGCTGCAAAGCGGCATCCCTTCTGGAAAGTATCAGGCCCTGCGCTTTCACGTCGGTGTTTCCCCGGCTGACAATTCTGCTGACCCGGCGACGAGGGCACCCGATCATCCCCTCAACCCCAATGTGTGCGGATTACACTGGAGCTGGCAGGGCGGCTATATTTTTATGGCACTGGAAGGCCTGCATCGCAGCGGCAGCGCTACGCCCGAAGGATACTCCTTTCACCTCGCCCGTGACCCTTTCCGCACTGAGATCACTTTGAAAGTGGATTTGGATCTCAAGGAAAGCGCCATCATCCCCGTGGATTTTGATGTGACCGCGTTGCTCAGTGGTGTGAAAAACATTTCGTTTGCCAAAGACGGCACCACCACCCACTCGCGTGATGGCGATCCGCTGGCAGTGGCGTTAAAGGAGAATCTGGGACGTGCCTTTAGCGTCTTTCGCGAATCCGAAGTCGCCACTGAAAAACCCAAAGCTGAAACGAAGCTGAAGCCGCTGTATCTGCCAAAAAAGTTCACACCTTTTAAGTTCACCATGGGTGCTGGTTTCCCCATGCCTGCCTTACCGAATGATAACCCGCTGATCCAAGAACGCGTGGAGTTAGGTGACCTGCTCTTTCACGAAACTGCACTCTCTCGCGATGGGACGATCTCCTGCGCCTCATGTCACGAGAATGCTAGCGCGCTGAGTGATCCACGACGCTACAGCGTCGGCGTGGACGGGCGCACCGGAGACCGCAATGCGATGCCACTTTTTAACCTGGCTTGGAAACGTGAATTTTTCTGGGATGGCCGTTCGCCCAGCTTGCGGGAGCAGGCCCTTGTTCCCATTCAAGATCATCGTGAAATGGATGAATCATTGGAGAAGGTGGTCGCTAAACTGACCCAATTAGACGCCTACCCCGCAGCTTTTGAGCGGGCCTTTGGTTCGCCCGAAATCACGGCTGAAAAGATCGGCCTAGCCGTGGAAAATTTCCTCCTCACACTGACCTCCCACGACTCCAAGTTCGACCGCGCCATGCGTGGGGAAGGAAAGCTCAGTGACGAAGAAAAGCGCGGCTTTGAACTTTTCATGACCGAGCGTGAACCACGCATGGGCAGCCTGGGTGGCGACTGTTTTCACTGCCACGGCGGAGCTCTCTTCACTGACCACCAATTCCGCAATAATGGACTTGAGATTTCAAACACGGACCTGGGCAGGTTCAAAGTCACCAAGTCAAGTATTGACCGAGGAATCTTCTCCACACCAAGCCTACGCAACATTGCAATCACGGCACCCTACATGCATGATGGCCGCTTCAGCAGCCTTGAAGAAGTGCTGGATCACTACAGCGAAGGCGTTAAGCGCACGGAAACGCTAGACCCCAATTTAGCCAAGCATCCAAACGGAGGTCTGCACCTAACCAAGGAAGAAAAAAAGGACCTTATCTCATTCTTAAAGACTCTGACAGATACACGATTTACATCGACATCCGCGTCCACAAAGAAGTAGTCTAAGACGACTCACCGCCACCCCATCATGAAGCTCGGCACCTTATCTCTACTTGGACTTTGTTTACTGGGCATCACGATCCCAAAGGCAGAGGCTGCTTTCCCCTCGCTGCATTTGCGGCCTGTGGTGCTGGATCAGATCCATTCGCCGACCACGATCGTGGGAGCGAGAGATGCCAGTGATCGTGTGTTCATTTGCGATCAGCCTGGCCGGATCTTCATCATGAAAGACGGCATGTTGATGCCGACTCCCTTTTTGGACATCTCGAACACGGCTGCAACTGTGGCGCATCGAAAGGTACTAGGACTGACCTCTAGCTATGATGAGCGCGGCCTTCTAGGACTGGCGTTCCACAGCGGCTTTTCCAATCCAAGCTCGCCGGGATATCGAAAGTTCTATGTGAACTACAACAAAACCTATCAAGCAGGCATCGACCCGCCACCACCCGTCGCGGACCACACGCCGACCTGCACCACGGTGATCGCCGAGTTTCAGGTATCGGCCACGAACCCAAACATCGCTGATCCTCTTTCCGAGCGCAGACTCCTACTCTACAGCCAACCACAGTCGAATCACAATGGCGGCGGTCTAGTCTTTGGCTCAGATGGCACCCTCTACATCGCCGCAGGTGACGGTGGCAGCAGCAATGACAACAACGTGGGCCACACAGGTGGCAGTGCTGCGCGTCCGACAGGTGGACTGGGGAATAGCCAGGATAAAACCCGCCTACTGGGTAAAATCATGCGCATCAACCCACTCGATCCAGATGGAGCCGGTCCGCTCACCTATGGCATACCGGCTTCAAATCCCTTTGTCGGCGTGGGCGGCGGTGTGCGAGAAGAAATTTTTGCTTATGGCATTCGGAATCCTTGGGGGCTTTGTTTTGATGATCGCCCTGGTGGTTCCGGTCGCCTTTTTTGCGCCGATGTGGGGCAGGGGCGTGTGGAGGAGATCAATATCATCACCTCTGGCGGCAACTATGGTTGGCGTTACCTGGAGGGCACAGAGCAGCCATCCTTTTCCGCAGGCATGGCTCATCCTGGCGGAACGCTCATAGGCCCGATCTCCCAATATGCGCACCCTGGTGCGACCGTGAGTGATCCGGCAAATCCAGGTTTTCCCCTCCCTCAACTCGGCCTCTCTGTGACAGGCGGTTTTGTTTATCGCGGCTCCGCCTTTCCCACCATGCAGGGAAAGTATCTGTTTGCCGACTATGGCGCCACGAGTGGCGCGGCCAGTGGACGTTTCATGGGGCTGGAAGAAAACACGCCCGGCGTCTTCACCCTCACCAACGCCCTGCCACTCATCGGGCCGAATCCGACATCCCTGCGCGTCCTTTGCCTCGGTGAAGATGATAGCGGTGAGATTTATGTGGGCGGTAAAGTCACCGCTGGCGTGTTAGCCCTACAGGCTGGGCTGCCGAATGGAGCCATCTATAAAATCGTGCCAGCTCCCGCCGTGGTCAATACCAGCACGGTGGTGCCGGTGAAGGACAACTCCATCTTCTCGGATCTCGGCCCGCTGGGTGAGGAGCTGAGCAATGGGACCGGCAATCTCTTTGCGGGCCGAACAGGCGCAGGGATCAATCGCCGTGCTCTTTTGAAGTTTGATATTTCTAGCCTGCCGGCGAGATCGACGATTGTTTCTGCGAGTCTGCAAATGAACGTCAATGCCATAGATGCAGGCAACCCTGGTACGCGTAACTTTGATCTTTTCAGGCTACGCCAGGACTGGGGTGAGGCCGCTTCCTTCAGCGCCACCGGGCCCGCTTTTGCCCTGAACAATGACGCCACCTGGGACAATCGGTTTTACTCTGCCACGACTCCTGTCGAATGGACTTTTGACGTCAATATGCCCTACTGGACCTCTACCTCCGCGACCGCCAGTCTGAATGCGGCGGGTAGCTACAGCTGGACAAACTCGCTTTTTACAGACGTGCGTTCTTGGTTAGCCAATCCAGCTTTGAATCAGGGCTGGATACTCATTGGCAATGAAGCGGTGAGCGGAACCGCCAAGCAATTCGACAGCCGTGAAAGCGCCGCCTCATTAAGGCCAAAGCTCACCATCACCCATGTGCCGCCTTCCCCTTATGCCAGCTGGTTAGCCACCTATTTCCCGACCCTGCCCGAGGGCGGGTTCCTGAGTCCTGACGGGGAGAATGATGTGAGCATCGACTATGACCGCAACGGCACAGTCGATCTACTCATCCCCACAGACAAAGACGGCTTCAGTCACCAAATCGAATATGCCTATGGCTTCAATCCACTCGTCCAAAATGCACTTGGCAGTGATCAGTTTAGCACCACGCTGGCTCCAGGTGCCAGTGGCAGCACCGATCTAACCATCACCTTCCGTCGTGTCAGCGCTGCCACGGATTTAACCTACCGTTTGCAGGTCAGCTCAGATCTCATCAGTTGGACGACAATAGCGCAGAGTGCCAGTGGAGCGATTGCCATGGGTCAAAACGGAGGCGTCGTGCTCTCAGACACCGTCTTCAGCGGCACCGCCCGAGTCGTCACTACTATGAAAAATCTAGCAAGCGGCGCCAACGGTAAGCAGTTCGTCCGCCTTCAAGTGGAGCGTGTGCCTTAGCCTAGACCTCGGGCGCTAGGGCGTATATGGCTGCACGACGAGGACAACGGCAAAGAAGCCGGTCGTTCCTGTGGCATCGACAAAGACGGACCTTGTGCCACTGTTTCCGGTGACTTGGGACTGAGTAGCGAGACCACCTGCGGAGTTAGAAAAATTCACAAAGACTGGCGCGTCTGTCAGTGTCTGTTGGTATTGAACTCGATAAACGAAGGTGTTGTTCAAGCTCTTGAATTGCAGCCTCAGACGGATGGAGGATGCCGTGGTCGATTGCACGCTAACGGTGCTAATCGTGGTGTAGAGCGCAGGCACCTCGACTGAAACAACGTCAGTCGTGGCGTTAAAGATGGTGTTATAGCAGACAAGAGGTGCGGTGGCCGGCCCCTGAACCAACTCGCCTGAGATCGAAAACTGCGAGCCATGACAAGGGCACTCGATGAGGCCGGTGCTTTCATTATATGGGTTCACGACACAGTCCGCATGATTGCAGCGCGTATCGACCGAGTGAAAAACATTGTTCGGTGCCCGAGTGACGGTAAACGGATAATAGGTTCCGATGGCGTTGTTAAACTTGAACTGTACGGAGCCGTATTCGTTTTGCAGGGCAGGATAGTCACTGAGCCTGATCTTGATGACACCGACGTTTCCGCCGGAACTCAGAGAAGCCAGCAATCTGGCTGTCCAGAGCTTACCACCGATAATGGAGGCAGCGGTGCAAAGTGAAAACTGCTTGATGACTCTTCTGCGAGTCAGTTCCGCGATTGGTTGAGTTGTACTCATAGTGTCAGACTCCAACAAAGCAGTCTGCTTTAAACAGTGAAATCAATAAAATCCAAATTTTTGGACACCAGCGTTGCTGCGCTAAAGTCGGGCTGGAAGCGGAAGATGTTTGGGAACACGGTGGAAAGCTGGCTATCTGAAAGCCCGAACCATTTAGCGATCATTGCCGCCTTCTGATCCACGGCTGTGGTGGGAATCCAGAGACCGCGATTGGAGGTCGTCGCATCAATGCCGCCGCCGACGGTCATGTCAGCGAAGGTGCCGAGAATCTGTCCGCCTTTCACTGCGCCGCCGCAGACGAAGCTGTTACCGCCCCAAGCATGATCTGAACCACCAGTGGCGTCGTTTTTATTGGGGGTGAAGGTGCGGTTGAAATCTGAGGCCGAGAACAACATGACCTTGTCCCACATACCGATGGCTTTCATGCAGTCGGAGAAGGCTTTCACACTACGGCTGAGATTGTTGATGAGGTTGTACTGTCCTGCGTTGACATTGGCATTCGGGATCTGGGATGTGTGTGTGTCCCAGCCACCGACTTGCACAAAGAAGATCTGCCTTGAGTTGCTGAGCAGGCTGCGGCCCTGAATGAGCCTAGCGACTACCTTCAGCTGATTGGAAAGATCTGTTTGGCCAAAGCCTCCTGGGAACCAATTGGTGAAGTGCGTATCAATGACCGCATTGTTGGGTGAAGTCGTTTGGGCCAAAGCATTGCCGACGAGGCCTTCGGTATTGCGCGCACTTTTAGGCACGTTGACATAGTTCTCATCAAAGAGGCTGTCATGGCTGGCAGCGAGCACTTGCTCCAAAGCACGGAGACGCCAGCCTGCGCTGGAGTTCTGGTAGTTTGTGCCAGTCAGGGGATCCACCGTACCAGTGAGAGATCCGATGCCCGCCAAAGGGTTGTATTTTGTGGCACCTAACGTCGCCGGATTCGTGTAATCAGGATTGCGTAACGCATCACGCAGGGCACCGCCATAACTTGAAGTCGGGGTGCCGCCGCTGAATCCTGAAAGCGGCGTGACAGCCCCTGAAGAGTTCATGAAGTAGGGCTGCTCTGAAACACCGACCTGGAAACTATTGGCTCCGGCGATGGAGACGCTGACGCCTAATTCACCGGAATTCATGCCAGCGACGATGTCAGCCACACGACCACCCCAGCCATTGCGGAAGGGTTTATCTGGCAGCGATGACTGCCACTGCACCTGCTGATCGCTATGCGAGAAAAGCTGTGGCGGTTTGGAGGTGGTGCTCAGATTAAAATTTGCGCGAGTGACTCCAGGCCTTGTCAGTGTGCCGATGTTTGCAAAGAAGGACAGGTCACCGCTATCAAAGAGCGTCTTCAGTGGGTAAGCACCGGGATGCACCGCCATGTCGTTTTTCGTATAGCTGTTTCCTGGGGTAGAGCGGCTAGCTGGATCATAGGCGGTACTGCCCGCGGTGCCATTGATCGGCGTGATACGGGAGGAGACCGCATCGGTGACGATGGCTGTTCCGTTAAAGTAACCATTGTTCGCAGGCGGCACGTAGTCGTATTGGGCATTCGGTATTCCTAAGACACCGCGGCCAGTCTCATAGTTGGTGCGGGCAGCTGAACCTGCTGTGCCTGCGGGCATGAGGAGATTGTTTGAGTCAGCACCGCCATTGAGGAAAAGGCAGATCAGCGCCTTGTAGTCACCAGCACCCTGAGCTGCCGCTGAGCCGACTAGCTTGAGTTGGGCCAGGGTATTGACCATGCTGGTGATCCCTAGAGTTGCGCAGCTTGTCTGGAGCAAGAAGTCGCGACGATTCGGCTTGCTGCGGTCTTCTGATTTACGGATGAAAATATTCATGGCGTGGATGATTTGAAAGTTACGATCTGAAAATTTGGATTTCTCAATGGGCCACGAGTCCTGGTGCCCCGACTGTCATGAGGTAGCCTGCCCAGCGGCAGCGATCACGCACGTCTGTGGCAAAGGTATCTGTCGGTGGAGATTTCGGATTGTAGGTGACCTCAGGTGTGTAACGCGTGGTCGCAGCCAAACTGTTGCCACCACTGTGCGCATAGATCGCTTCCATGATGGCTTGCCGTGGATTGATCGGCGGACGTGGAACGGGAACGGGTTGATTTGGCTCAATGAGAATCGGGTAGCGCGCCTTCATACTGCCGCCGCTGAACCAGAGGTCCATCTTGTCGATCATGACTTTAGTGGCAGCCCAGTGTGCATTTTGAACGCGCAGATTATCCGTGGCTGTCGGCACAGTCGGGAATGGACTTGGGATGACGCCGCCATAAGCCGCACGCAGATTGGAATAGAAGGTGTCACGATAAAGCTGGATGCTCTCGCTGTAGTCGATGACGATGTTATCCTTCTGATTGCTGGTGCCTTGATCATTGGCGAAGTAGCCATTCGTTTTGCCAATCTGTGGCGGCGGCACAAAGAAGGCGGGCGGGTAGAGGGACAAGGTCACGCTGGTGCCGGCTGCGGGCTGGGTGTTCAGCCGGATGACCACGCTATCTCCCGTCGTGCTGCCTTCTGTGATGACGGTGCTGCCACTGGTGTGGGAAATGTCGATACTCGGTGTATCATTGTCCCAGATCTGCGCGGCAAGAGTTGGAACACTCAGATTGCTGTAAAGCGGGTCCGTGCTGCTGACGCTGTGAGAGACAATGCCGTTGTGCGTCACCGTTTCTACGGTCAAATCATTCACAGCTGTGAGTGTGACGATCTGCGGCACATTCCATGGCGTGGCTCCGGCAGAATTCGTGAAGGTGAGTGATGGGATACCCGCTGTCACTTGAGCATCAGGCGAGATCGTGATCGTCACATTCGAAGATGGCTCTGCGCTCAGTGAAATCGCATAACCGTCTGTGACACCATTTTCTGTCAGCACCGTGCTGCCCCCCGTCGGCTGCAGCTGGACGCTGGGACCATCGTTATCGTAAATGCTGGAGTTCAGTGTATTGACAGGCTTAGCATTGAAAAATACGTCCGTGCTTGTAACCGTTGCAGTGATCTGTCCCCAATGGAGGATCGGCTCCATGATCTTATCATCGACTGAGCGGACCGTCACAGTTTGAGCCACATTGAATGTACCAGCACCCGTAGCTCCAGGGATAAAGGTGATGATGCTTGGAGTGACTGTAAGCTGGCTATCAGGGGTAAAGGTCACTGTAACAGTGGCCGTCGGGGCCTGGCTCAGCACGAGCGTAAAAGTGTCCGAGTTTGCCGTGACCCCATTCACGGTAGCTCCACTCTCAGTGATGCTTGTTGAACCGCTGCTTTCTGTGATGCGGACGACATTGCTAGCCACGGTATTATCATTGTCGGTGATGATGCCCGTCACACTGGGCAAGCTGCTGAGGGCAGTGTATTCAGCCGCACTTGCAGGGCTCACCGTGTGAGTGATCGGGGACAGGTGGCGCAGCTCTGAGATCAGATCATTCACTGGCAGCACGTTCACTGTCTGGGGGGCACTCCAGTTCGCAGCCGTGAAGTTTAACGTGACACTGGCGACTGTCGGAGTGCCTGTTTTACTGACAAACAACTGGCTGCCACCATCGACGACCACATCCACATTGCCGGTTGGGATTTTGGTAAGCACGACGGTGTAGCTATCTGTCGTGGTGATGCCTTCAGTAACAGATGTAGTTCCGCCGCTCTCGACGATGCTGATGCCAGGACTGTCATTATCCGTCACCTGAACCATGACCGGAGGTGCTGAAGGACCATTAAAATAAACATCTGCGCTCACAATATTGAAACTCACAGAACCCGAATGCACGGCCGGCTCAACATCAAGGTCATCGACCGCTGTGACCGTCACCGTCTGGGCCACAGTATAGGCACCGACGCCTGTCGTGGCGGAAGTGAAGGTGAGCACAGATGGAGTTACCGTTACCTGACTGCTAGGATTGAGCGTGACCGTCACCGAGGTGCCTGTAGCTGGCGCCCGAGGCAGCAAGACCGTGAACGTATCACTGACATTGGGCGTGCCACCTGTGCCGACGGTGCCGCCTTCTCTCACTTGGGTGAAGATGTTGGTCTGAGCGATCGTGAGCGGCGGATCATTGTCGTCGATGGTGACAAGAACGACGGGGGAACTGCTGCGGTCATAAACAGAATCCGAGCTGACAATGGTGTGCGAGATGGTCGCCGTGCCACGGGTTTCTGCGGTGCCGTCGTTCGTAGTTGAGACAGTAACGTTGATTGGTGTGTTCCAATTGGTTTCATCAAAGGTGAATGGCCCCGCTGGCGTCACTTGAATGCCTGTGGTGGATGGCGTGAGTGAAACGGTGGCCGTTGTGCCCGCCTTCAGCTTCCGCGTCAGCGAGACCGTGTAGATGTCGTTGCTGCCATCTTCATTGATCAGGGTGCTGCCATCACTTTCGGTAAGGAGCAGGCGTGCATCATCATTGTCGATGATCGTTGCCGTCATATTATTGCCACTGCTGCTGCCATTGTAGTTCGTGCCAGCACTCTGCGAGTAGGCCATCATGCCCGTGGTATGAAGACCTTCATTGCTGTAATCATCCAGCGCACTGACGGTGACGACTTGATCCACACTCCAAAGAGAGGTCGTGCCGGTAGGTTCGAAGGTAAGCTGTGATGGCGTAAACTTCAGACCATTGCCGCCGAGAGTAACACTGACTTGAGCATTCGGCACACTACGGAGACGCACGGTGACGGTGTCTGTCAAATTCCCATCTTCGTTGACTCTGGTTTCACTGCCACTGTGGGAAAAGATGATGCTGTTATCGTCATCAACAATGGTACCGATCACCGGCTGAATGGGGAGAGATGTGACATAACCACCCGTGGCTGCTGAGATGGTGTGGGTGATCGTTCCCGTATGATTGCCTTCATTGGTCGTATCATTATTCCCCCGCACGACGACGCCTTGCGGCACATTCCAGTTGGTCGTGGTAAAGGTTCGTGTCGTGGTGCCTGTGGTAAACGTGGTGCTGATCGTTGTGTTGTTGGTGCCAGAAGGAGCTCCATTGATGCTAAGCTGACCATTGGAGACACAGTTGACGACGACATTTGCCGTAGGCGCCTTGGTCAGGACGACGGTGTAAGTGTCGATCCCAGCCTGACCTGCCACTGTGTTATTCGTTTCAGAAACGTCTGTGCTGCCGCCAGTTTGAGTGATTAGCACACCTAAAGCTGCGTCATTATCGACGACGTTGACGGTCTGCAATGGCGTGGTGATGCCATTGTAATTTGCGGCGGTGCTAGTCGTAACGAGAGTGACGACATCATTGCCTGTGCCAGTGTCTTCCACATCCGTGTCATCAATCGCAGTGAGAGTGACGGTCTGCGCCGTGCTCCAATCCGCATCCGTGAAGGTCAGCGTGGATGGACTGATAGTGACTTCTCCATTCGCGGCTGTGAGGTTAATGCTCACCGTTGATCCAGCAGCAGGTGCGCAGCTTAGCATAACGGTGAAGCTATCTGTAGCGCCACCTTCCTGGACCCAAATATTACCACCCGTTTGGGTGATCACGAGTTGCTCATTTTTGACTTCATTATCGACGAAGGTCAGGGGCACGACAGGCGTGGCGATACCTGCATATCCAGCGGCAGTGCCGCTCACGGCAAAGCGCACACTATTCGCTGCCATCTGGGCGATCCGTTGATCATTGACTCCGACCATCGTCAGCGTGATCCCTGTGTTCCAGTTGTTGGCATCCAGCGTGATGGAGGCAGGCCAGCCCATCAGAGTCGTGCCGCCATTGGTGGAAAAGCGCGCCGCTGGTGTTGCCCAGCCATTGCGGAAAATAAAGTCGGCACCGCCAACGCCAGGCTGTGCGGTCATGCCAGCCAGCTGCATCCAGGTATAATTATAAATGAGGTTTAGCTTGGAGACCTCAGCAGCCTCCGTGGCGATTTGTAGCTCTGGCGCAAAGAGTCCCGCCTGGGCCATATTACCAGGGACGACATAGTCAGGTAAGAACCAGTTGAAGACACTCGGCGCGTCCTGAGGCGACTGCCCCAGGGAGCTGCGCAGGCTGTCGATACGAATGCGGAAGGGTCCATCCGGCCAGCCTGTGGGCTTTGAGGGTGGGTTAGCATTGGCCATACTGAATTTAGCCAGCTCTCCAGCGGAGTAGCCGCCGGTCATGGGAGCATCTAAATCCGAGAAGCCTGTTTTCATGTCTCTGAGTAAG